>CAZYWQ010000590.1:0-2004 GCA_964651675.1 uncultured Candidatus Sumerlaeota bacterium
ATAGGATCGTCATAAATATCGTTTATGAAGCCATAACCAGCAATTGAGTCCTTGTTTAATGGATTTATAAAAATTGATGATTTTTTCATTAATGAAGTTCGAGCCAGTTGAAAATCATCGGCGTTTTCGGGATCACCAAGAACATTCATTGTGAGAGATAAATGAGTTATATCTGCCAAATGATTAATTTCTTCTGAGTCCAAATATCTCCCCATTATTAATGCTCCACGAATCGGTCCTTCATCATTGCTGGTTAAGATAGGGCGGGAAACAATAAGCATTGGTCCTTCATCGAGAAGAATTACTCCTTTCATAGAACCCTCTGTATCGGTATGATGAACAAGAATCGAATCGCCTTTGAGGTGTTTATATAGACTTTGAGGGATGGGTATTTTTTCCTCATTCTGCCGATCAAATCCCTCTTCATAGACTATTTGCCCCGATGGTTTGAGAAATATAAGTATATTAAGTTTTCCGCCAACAAAGGTGCTGTCAACAATGTTTGATTCGATATAATCTTCGTTGGAATTTTCTATGAATTCATAAGTATCATCCCATGCTGCCCAGTCGTAACAATAGGCACTTAATACTCTGAGTTCATTTGATAAGGCATATTGTACTCTTTTAAAGTTCTGCTGCACATTTTGTTTTTCTAATTTAACAAAACTCCCTAATAAGATGATGCGTGAGGCAACATATAAAATAATAATGAGTCCTAAGATTGTTATTCCAATTATAAGTCCAGTTTTTTTGCTTAAATTCATTTTATTGATAAGTTTAACCTATTATTAATTATGATGAAATTCTCTATTAGATTTATCGGCAGAATGTCTTAGACATAAAAGGATTAGTAATGAAATAAGTTGGGTGTTGTTTTTTTTTGTAAGGTTTGTTACATAAATAGAAACGGGTTTGATAAATCAAACCCCTACAAGTCCTTTATTGTAAAAAATTACTTCAATATCTCAATTTCGTAGGCGACAAGGCTTTGGCTTTTCCCCTTTAATGATATCGATGGAAGTTCGGTAACTTTTAGTTTATTCCTAATAAAGAAATCATTGTGAATTTTCTTGTATGTCTCTTCGCCGATTATGATTTTACCTGCTGGTGCAATAGATTGGAATCTGAAAGCTATATTAACTCCATCACCAATCGCCGTATACGGTTTCAGGTCTTTTGCTCCCATTCTGCCGACGATTACTTTTGCTGTGTTAAGTCCAATCCCAACTTCAAATGGATACTTTAATATTTTTCTGTCGCTTAAATCCTTGACTTTTCTTTGAATAGCAACTGCACATAATAAGGCTTTTTCTATGTAGTCTTCGGTATAAAAAGGGACACCAAATAGAGCCATTACTGCATCTCCGATAAACTTATCTATTATCCCTTGATTTTCTCTTACTGCAACATCGACGATGTCGAAATAATCGTTGAGCATCTGTACAATCTCTTCAGGAGCCAATTCTTCGGAAATGCCGGTAAATCCACGTACATCGGAGAATAAAATGGTCACTTCCTGCAATGTTCCGCTCATTGGATATTTTTCCGGATTGGAGATAATATCGTCGACAATCTTCGGATCGACCATTCCTTTAAATAGTTGATTGACTCGTTTTCTTATTCTTTCTTCATAGAGTAACTGGAATGTTATGATTGAAAAATCCGACAGTACAACCGCAACAATTGGAATGGTTACAGGAATGATAATTCGGTTGATAGCTAATAGTATTGATAGAAAAGAATAGAGTAGAATAATAACCAATGAAAAGGCGATTCCGAATTTATAATTCATTCTCGGCAAGCAATATCCCATTATTGTTCCGAGTGCTAATAGAATTATTAAGTTCTGATAAGGTTTGGATTGATGAAGAAAATATTTATTCTGAATAGAATCGATAATGTTAGCATGAATCGCTGAAGCAGGATAGTTTGTTTCTATAGGAATAGGCTTTATATCTGTGGATGCATGTGCTGTTACACCTACTATGACTGTGCTTCCCTTAA
>CAZYWQ010000591.1:0-1029 GCA_964651675.1 uncultured Candidatus Sumerlaeota bacterium
TTTAATATCGATCTCGACATCCTCTGCCTCTAACAATACAGCTACAGTAGCGGCTGAAGTATGAATTCTACCACTTGCTTCAGTGACAGGAACCCTTTGCACACGATGTGTACCGCTTTCATATTTCATTTTACCATAAACACCCTTTCCTTCGAGAGATGCTATTATCTCTTTGAGTCCACCCACACCTGTTTCATTTACATCTATTATTTCCATTTTCCAATTATTTATCTCTGCGAGCCTGCCATACATCCGAAATAAATCAGCCGCAAATAATGCTGCCTCTTCACCACCAGTCCCAGCCCGAATCTCAAGGATTATATCCCTCGAATCATTGGGGTCTTTTGGAATCAACAATCTTTTTAGTTCACCTTCTAATTCCTCTAACTTCACCTTACCCGATTCAATCTCCTGCTGTGCAAGTTCAGCTAATTCTTTATCATCTTCCTTAATTAAATGTTTTGCGTCCTCGACCTGATCCCTGACTTTTTTATAATCGCGATATTTATATACAATCTCCGATAAGTCCGAATGAGTCTTAGTAATCTTCTTATACTCATTCGGATCGTTAAGAGTATCCGACTCAGTCAATTTCTGCTCTAAATCTTTAAATTTAGTCTCTATTTCATCCAATCTTTTAATCCAGTCCACTTACTTCTCCTCTCTGGACAATCTGTTATGGTTTTATCAAATTTGATATCGGATTTATCCGACTATTTTGTGTTTTCTATATAATACACTCAATCTTTTATTAATTGACTATCAAGTGAAAAAATCAAGCAAAATTAATTTTATCAGAATGGTCATTAATTCGGAAGTAGGCTATCGATGAAGCATTTCTTCGTGAGGTAATCCATCTTCAGGCGGTTTTATATGTTTCAATTCTCTACTTACACCAATGTTGGGGATGAGTCCTTCAGGCTTGAACCTCATTGATATAACGAGCAGTGCACCATAAATCAAAAATCTCGTATCAGGAGGAAGCCTCAATTTATAAATCGCCTCTCTTAAAACTTCATTTAATGAACC
>CAZYWQ010000591.1:1039-1994 GCA_964651675.1 uncultured Candidatus Sumerlaeota bacterium
TTTTGAACCTAACAAGATTCCACCCAATATTACTCCATAAATACTACCCATTCCACCCAATACTACCATACAGAGAATAAGGACAGACATCATAAAATTAAAATTCGACCAATTCACATAATTATAAAAGGCAGCCCAAAAGGCACCACATCCACCCGCTATTGCAGCACTTACCGCAAAGCTTAAGGTCTTATAATACATAATATTGATGCCACAAATTTTGGCAGCTATCTCATCTTCTCTAATTGCAAACCATGCTCTTCCTAATCGTGATTTCGACAAACGATTCATAACATATATCGTTACAAACAATAATCCTAAAATTGCATACCAATATGCTGTTGGAGGAACTCTTGAAAACTCGTAAGTGAAAATAGTAGGTCTCGGAACATTATGAAATCCACTTGCACCACCTGTCACAGACGTCCAATTCCGACTTATCAGAAAGACTAATTCCGCAAATCCGAGTGTTACTATAGCGAAATAATCACCTGTTAATCTTAATGTTGGTGCTCCCAATAACACACCCCATAAACCACAATGTATCACAGTGATAGGAAGAGCTGCCCAGAAAGAAATCCCACAATTCCGCATCAGTATAGCAGCGGAATAAGCACCTATACTCAAGAATCCAGCATATCCCAGATGCAATAATCCGCAAAAACCCTGTACAACATTCAAACCCAAAGCACTTATTGTAAAAAGCGTAACAATGACAATAACCTCAAGCCATCTTGAATTGTAACCAATGATTGCAGGCAGTAATAGTAGAAAAATGATTAAAATAATCCCGATAATTGTTTTTGTTTTTCTGTCATAGTTACCGAATTGTAACAAATGACTGATCGAATTATGTACTTTCTCAAATTTATTCATCATCTTGTGTTAAGAAATATATATTTCTAATATTATTCATAATTGCAATAATATATTTTATTTCATATCAGTTTTTGCC
>CAZYWQ010000592.1:0-1987 GCA_964651675.1 uncultured Candidatus Sumerlaeota bacterium
GGAGAGATTGATGACAATACTTGTAACAGGCGGTGCCGGTTATATTGGCAGTATAACGGTTGAGCAGCTAATTAAAAACAGTAGTAAGGTCGTCGTCATTGATAATTTGTCGGAAGGACATAAGGATGCAGTTCATCCAGAAGCTGTATTCATTGAAGGAGATATTTCAAATCAAGATTTGTTGGATAAGATAATTAAAGAGTACAAAATCGACTCTGTGATTCATTTTGCAGCACAGAGTTTGGTAGGAGAATCTGTAACGAATCCAAGAAAGTATTACAGAGATAATGTTTTTAAAACGACAGAACTACTCGACGGGATGCTTCGGAATAATGTTAAAAACATAGTATTTTCGCCAACAGCAGCAACTTATGGTGAGCCGAAGAATATTCCTATTCTTGAATCGGACATAACTAAACCGATTAATCCTTATGGTCGAACGAAATTATTTATTGAAAGCATTATGAATGATTACGACAAAGCCTATGGATTGAAATTTGTATCATTAAGATATTTTAATGCTGCTGGTGCTTCAAAAAATTTTGGTGAAGACCACAATCCAGAGACACATCTAATCCCGATTATACTTCAGGTCGTCCAAAACAAACGCAATTTTGTTACTATTTTCGGGGATGATTATTCAACGGAAGATGGTACTTGTATTCGTGATTATATTCATGTAACTGATTTAGCTCAGGCTCACATACTTGCGCTGAACTATCTGGCAAAAGGTGGCGAAAGCGATATTTTCAATCTTGGAAACGGAAATGGATACAGTGTTAAAAAGGTTATTGAATGCACAAGAAAAGTAACAGGTCATAAAATACCGGTTAAAATCGGTGAGAGGAGAGCTGGTGATCCCGCCAAACTCATTGCTTCTTCAAAGAAAGTCGTCGAGAAACTCAATTGGCAACCTTGTTATACACAGTTGGATAAAATAGTCGAATCGGCGTTTAGATGGCAGCAGAAATTCCCGAAGGGATATGCAAATTAATGTTCGATATGAGCAATACTCCACATAGACGTTTTAATCCACTGACTCAGGAATGGGTGATTGTCAGTCCGCAACGATTAAAACGACCCTGGCAAGGAAAGGTGGAAAAAATCTCCACTGAAGAAAGTCCTCAATATGATTCGAATTGCTATCTATGTCCAGGGAATAAGAGAGCTAACGGCAAAGTGACTCCTCGATATGAATCAACTTATGTATTCGATAATGATTTTGCTGCTTTATTACCGGATGTGAATAAAGATAAAATAAGCGAAGACGGACTTTTTAGATTCGAATCATTAAGGGGAATTTGCAGAGTAGTATGTTTTTCACCAATACACAATTTAACACTACCCTTAATTAGTGAAGGAGAACTTTTGAAAATTGTTGATACGTGGATAGAACAATACAGGGAGATTAGTGGACTTGATTACATTAATTATGTTCAGATTTTCGAAAACAAGGGTGCAATGATGGGTTGTTCGAATCCTCATCCTCACGGACAAATATGGGCAACTGACTCCCTACCAAACTATGCTCAGAAGGAACATAATTCTCAGCGTGAATATTTTGAGCAAAATTCACAAAACTGTCTTCTTTGCAATTATTTAGATATAGAGCTGGAAAAGAAGGAAAGAATAGTATGTGAGAATGATAAATGGGTAACATTTGTTCCTTTTTGGGCATTATGGCCCTTTGAGACAATTATTATACCGAAGCGACATATAGATTCTTTGTTAAAGCTTAATGAAGATGAGAAAAAAGGATTAGCAAATATTATTAAACAAATTACGATTCGATATGACAATCTCTTCGAGACTTCGTTTCCTTATACAATGGGATTTCATCAAACATCGACCGATGAAAAAGAACATCCTTTCTGGCATCTTCATTTGCACTTTTATCCTCCTTTATTACGGTCTGCAACTGTTCAGAAATTTATGGTCGGATTTGAGATGCTTGGCACAGGACAAAGAGATTTGACTCCGGAACAGG
>CAZYWQ010000593.1:0-1980 GCA_964651675.1 uncultured Candidatus Sumerlaeota bacterium
CCGTTCATGAACGAGTGGGTTCTTGGCAATGGCATTTAGGTCTTATGTTGGCAGGTCAACCATGTCAACAAAACTGGCAATCTCTATGGAATATTATTGATGTACGTGATGTTGCTGAATCACAAGCTCTTATAATTGAAAGTGATCTCTGTAAAAATGGATGGCGGTATATATTAGGTGCTACAGATGAATCCGGAGAACTCGACGTGTTTCAACTTCATGCACATTTACAAAAGCTTTTTCCTAATATTAATGTAGGTGGAGCTCCAGATGCAATTAAACCAATCATTGAGAAGTATGGAGGAGTCTACCAATCACCTTTAGCTCATTGTGATAAAGCTCGTGAAGAATTAGGTCTTGAAACTCATTCTGTCGAGGATACATTGTACGAAACAGGGAGAACCATGATTGATCTTGGTTTAGTGAAACCTGCTTTAAAATAAGCAATAAGTGTAAAATTCTTTTAAAAGAAAATCTCTATTTTCTCTTATTTAATCAGAATCTTTAATTTCAGGAGTATTAGCAAGTTTTTCAATAATATTGATTATATCTTCTGCGAGTTCATAGCGTTCAGCTCGATATTTCTCCCGATTTAATCTTTTTTCAACTTTTAATGGTGTTCCAATTTTTACTTTTATACCATCCCCCGAAAACATATTTAAAATTTTGGTTTTTTCCTTGCAAATAGCAATCGGGATAATTGGAGCTTGTCCTACTATAGCAAATTTTATTATTGCTGCCATCGATTTTATCTGTAGTTCACGATCATGCCTTGATTCAGGTGTCATTCCCACAAGATCCCCCTTATCATTTAATATTTCAAATATTTTATCGATTGGTTCAGTATCTTCTTTATTTTCAGTACCTCGAATCATTCCAAGGCTTTTTAAAACAGGACCAGCTATTTGGTGTTTCATTAACTTTGGATCGAGCATGAAATGAATTTTTCGGCCTGAAACCTGGCTAATTATTAACATATCGCGAATTATATTTGATGCAACTGTGGTTAATATTGCTTTACCTCTAAGTGGAATATTTTCTTTCCCTTCAATTTTTAAGTCCATAAAAGCTTTAAAAAAAAGACCACTTAAACCTTTTACAGCAGCGTATAGCATATCAAATGCTATAAATTTTGGATTTACCTTATCACCTTTTTCATTTATTTCTGAACTCATACTTTCACTCATTTTTTATTACCTTTTATTATAATTTATCTATAAAATCGTTAACTTCTTCCATTCTTCTTTCATAATATTCTTTTAAATCTTTTTCTGAAACAAAAGTAGGTATTACTTTTCCTGTATAAAGGTCAAAAATAGTACTTAATTTAGTTTTATGCTTGAGAGTTTCAAGGAATTCCTCTCCCAATCCTTTCAGTTGTTTCAAAAATTCAGTCATATTCTCAAAATACCTCCCATTTTCCACATCTACTTCCCCACCGAGCGATTACCTTATTTTCATCTTGAGGCATTTTAACTTGGACAATTTCACAGTTATTTGGGCAATCACCACAATGAAATGTTGATGTCTTAAATTCAATGTCTCCTACATTAAGACCACGAAATACTGTTTCTGTTCCATGATCTATATAATAGTCTCTTACTAGTATTGCCATTCCCAATGCTCCCATTAAAACATTATATTTCGGAACTATTACTTTACAACCTAGATGTCTTTCAAAAGCTTGAATTATACCTTTATTATATGAAACGCCCCCTTGAAAAACTATGGGTTCATCTAACTCTTTTCCTTTTGACAAATTATTCATGTAATTTCGAACTAATGAATCACATAATCCTGCAATAATATCTTCATCTTGATCTCTTCCTGCGAAATTTTCTGTGTAAAAAGCGAGTCCAAACTGATTTCGACAGAAAATTGCCCGTAAAGAAAAAATGTCCGAGATTTTATCTACAATTTCTTTTTGTTTTCTTTTCTGAATCATAGCTCGGTCTTGTTGATGCCTACGAACCAGAATAG
>CAZYWQ010000594.1:0-232 GCA_964651675.1 uncultured Candidatus Sumerlaeota bacterium
CTATACAGCACAGCCTTTTCCAGCAAGAGTTGATGTGGAACCAAACAAATCTATCCTCTATATGACACCTATCAACTCTCAATACGATATAGATGATGAATTTATTTCCGAAGTTAAGTTTTTTAATCCCATAAAGTCAGTTATCGACCACATTACAATCCACATCAGTTATGATCCTGCCGTCTTACAAGTGGACTATGTCGATGATGATCCATTAAAAGCAGTTATAGAT
>CAZYWQ010000594.1:242-1979 GCA_964651675.1 uncultured Candidatus Sumerlaeota bacterium
CAACAAAATCGACCATACTGCTGGAGAAATTATTTATAATGCCGAACTTTCCAAACCTTCTATACTAAACAATATTACATTCCTGGAAATTGGATGGACTGTTCTACGCAAAAGTAATCATTCAATGGTTACTTTTGTATTCGATGGTGATAATCCCACCTATATTTCTCATAATGGAATAGATGTATTAGGAGATGCAAACCTCCCTGATGATGGAGTCATTAGTTCTGCAATTGAAGCGTTTGATCCCAACGCCTCAAATATCGATGGCGAAGTGTTTATCAGCCCCAATTTACTCCGTGAAGATATGGTTAAAGCTGAAAATGTAAAGTTGAAACTAAAGTCGGAAAAATCGAAGTATGATGTCGAAGATGAATTTACTGTTGATGTAGTATTGGAAACAGAAGAACCATTCTTTATTCAATCGCTCGAACTTTGCATATTGTTCAATCCTAAGAAATTGAAAGTTGATGATTGGGATGATGGGAACTGGATTAGAAGAGGAGTCAACATATATGATGGTGCCTATCACAAAAAATTCCCTTTTGACTACCATCTGAAAAATAGTGTCGATAATTCAAACGGCGTTATTGAATATAAAATGGGATTAACATCGGATATAGAAATCAATTCTGGGACTCTTGCAAGTATTAAATTCAAAGCCCTCGAAAAGGTCGATGCAACTTCCATAATATTCTCTTTCAATAAAAAAAGAAATTTCCCAATAACGAAAATTACCTATCTCGGTAAAAATTATCTGGACAGTTCTGATAAAGATAATCTTACTAACATTTATATAAGCATTAAGTGATGTAGTGGTTTTGTAGTAAGCAGTTTCAAAGAGGCGTCAATACTTTATCCAGGGCATTTATGGAAAACGAGAAAATACAATTACTTGTTGTCGAAAAAGACAAGAAATCCTTGGACCTGATAAAACCATCCCTCGAAAAAATCGATTTCTTCTCTGTCGAATTCGAAACCAATCCTGAAACTGCATTAGAAAAGGCAAACAATACTAACTATGACATTATATTAATTGACCAGAATATATGCCTTGCAAATGAAATCGATATTCAACAACTAATAATAAAAGATAAACTGTTACCCATAATCATCTACCTTTCTGATTCGCCTCAAAAAAATTATAATCAATTCGATGAAACATCCAACATCTTTGACCATATCGGTAGGGAAGAAGTTGATACTATTACCTTTCAGAGAACACTATATTATGCTGCTATCCTTGCAAAATTTGAAAAGAAGAAAGATATTGTTATAAAAGAATGTCAGGATAAATTGCTTGCGGAAAAGGATTCTGCTTTACGAACGATAAGACACGATTTAAACAATATGTTAGCTATGCTTCTCGGGAATATTGAACTGTTGTTGTATGGTAAATACAATTGTTCGGAAAAGGTTAAAAAGAAACTTGAAGCATTGAGAAATGTGGCATTAGAAATGATGGAAAAATTGAAACAGTTAAAATAACTCACACACAAGTTACAAACATAATGACTTATAAGGGCAATATACACACATCTCACCATTCTGGCATTTTACCCATTTTCCTTCATCACCTTCACATATTTTCTCAGTAATATTACTACTGATTGTTTCAAGGAAATTCTTGATTTCTTCAGGGTTACGCATTTTCAATTTCTCAAAATGGACTCCATCCCTCAAAAATATTAGGGAAACATCATCCACAACCACATCTTTACAAAGAGATAAGGCATA
>CAZYWQ010000595.1:0-1974 GCA_964651675.1 uncultured Candidatus Sumerlaeota bacterium
TTGCCAAGAATCCATTATACTGGAAAGTGCTTCTGAAAACCTTCAGGATGTCCCTAACCGTTTCATGCACCGCTATTTTGCTATCATATCCTCTCGCCTATTTTGTTTCCAGAAAACTGAAGAAATATAGGGAATTGCTGTTCATGTTAATAATTATTCCATTGTGGGTGAGCTATCTCGTGAGGATCATTGCATGGAGGACCATCCTGGGCAATAAAGGTCTAATGAACACCCTATTAATGGCTATTGGAATTATAAATGAACCTTTACGGATATTTTTATACAATCAAGTTGCCATTGTGATCACTTTAACATATATTGCGGTCCCGTTTGTTTTCATCCCATTATATACTGTATTGGAGAAAATCCCAAAAAACTTGATTGATGCAGCCAACGACCTCGGAGCCAACGAAATTAATACCTTCCTCCATGTAATTTTACCAATATCGACCCCAGGACTGCTTACCGGATTCATGCTCTCCTTTTTAATTGCGCTTGGAGATTATATTATCCCACAACAGCTTGGTGGATCCAGGGGTATGATGTTCGGTAACATTATCTGGTCACAATTCGGATTCGCGTCAAATTGGCCTTTTGGCTCTGCAATGGGTTTTGTGTTGTTTTTCATCGCTGCCATTATCTTAGCTCTCAGTCAGAAATTTGGTTACAGACAGGGAACAATCGAATAAAACCGAGCATTTTTAGGAAAAAAATTGAAACTATTAAAAGAGAAAAGAAAAGAATCCAGATCTCTGGTCTTTAAAATTTATTCGACATTGATTTATCTGTTTCTATACCTACCTCTTATTGTAGTGTTGATATTTTCCTTTAGCTCTACAAAATCTATATCCGGTATTTCCGGCTTCACGTTAAATTGGTATGTAAAACTATTCTCCGATCATGAATTATTGACGGCACTTATGCACTCACTCGAGGTAAGTATTATAGCGGTTTTTATTGCTATAATCTTTGGAACGTTTGGAGCATTCTTTCTTGTAAGAGTCAAATTTCCGGCCAAAGGGCTATTTATTACAGTTTGCAGGTTACCTCTTGTATTGCCAGGAATTATTATTGGACTGGCTCTCCTGATACTATTCATTAACCTGAAGGTCAGGTTATCGATGTTCACTATTTTAATCGGGCATGTCGCTTTTACAACACCTGTTATCCTGTTCCAGGTAGCAAGCCGATTGCAGAGGATGGGCAGATCATTCGAGTATGCTGCATTAGATCTTGGAGCTAACATTATTAAAACATTCTTATATGTAATACTCCCAATGATTAAAACTGCCATTATAGGTGGTGCGCTTCTTGCATTTACAATATCATTTGACGAAATAATAATCACATATTTTTTAACAGGCACATGGAACACTCTTCCAGTATATATATACGGTATGTTACGATTCGGATTATCTCCTCAGATATATGCAGTATCATCGGTTGTTCTGGTTTTTTCAATATTCCTTATATTTTTTATGGCCAGGTTTACCGGAACCAAAGGAGAGGAAATAAGCAGGTAGTAATTTCCATGATTATTAAGTAAATAATATGGACATTTGAATAGGTTTATGGTAGCATTTACACATTGTTGTAACAATTCGATTACGTAAATCCAACCAGAGGGGAGGTGAGAAGACAAAAATTTGATTATTTTTTTAAACTTCTTATTAAGGAGAATGCAAGATGAAAAAGATTTATTTAACATCGATGTTAATTTTAATTGCTGTTTTTCTTTTCTCAGCCACCATTGTTTTTGCTGAAAAACCGGGAAAACCAACGCTCAGTATTTTGTGCTTTCAGGGATATGCCGAGGATGCATGGGTGAAGCCATTTGAAGAAAAAAATAATTGTGAAGTAAAAGTATCGTATGTTGGTTCTGTTGAAGAATGCTTCACAAAGGCAAAAACAGCACCAGATCAGTATAACATCGTATCAATCGATTCAGGGAGAGTAAAACCTTACTACGATTCA
>CAZYWQ010000596.1:0-1964 GCA_964651675.1 uncultured Candidatus Sumerlaeota bacterium
TTCCTGGCATTTTCATCTGTTACCTTTTGGTAACCTGAATATACATTAGGTAATCCTCCCATATCACAAGCGCCTTGCACATTATTCTGCCCGCGTAATGGATTCACTCCACAGGCAGGATACCCTATATGCCCTGTTACCATAGCCAGATTGGCTAAAGACTTAACATTGTCGACGCCTGTAATATGTTGAGTGATACCCATAGAGTATACAATCATAGCTTTACTCGCTTTAGCATAAATATGAGCAATCTCTATTATCTGTTCCTTAGGAATACCAGAAATCCTCTCAACATATTCTGGTGTATAATCCTCAACAACTCTTTTTAGCTCTGCAAAACCTTCTGTCCTATCTTGTACAAACACCCTGTCATAGAGATTTTCTGAGATGATTACATTAATTAAACCATTTATCCAAGCCACATCAGTACCATTTCTCTGTTGAGCATAGATGGTAGCATATTTAGCTAATTCTATTTCTCTTGGATCAATTACAATCAATTTAGAACCTTTATCTTTTACTGCGTTGATAATCCGTGTTCCAATTAAAGGATGCTGAGAAGTTGTATCAGAACCAGTAACTAAAAATACTTCGGCATTTTCAAAATCTTCGATGGAATTCGTCATTGCTCCCGAGCCAAAAGCAGCAGCAAGTCCAACTACAGTTGAAGCGTGGCAGAGTCTTGCGCAATGGTCTACATTATTTGTTTTAAAGACAGCTCGTGCAAGCTTCATCATTAAAAAATTCTCTTCGTTTGAAGTTTTGGCAGAACTTAAGAACGCAAGACTATCAGAACCATACTGTCTTTCTATCCCTTTGAATTTTTTTACTATAAGATTAAGGACTTGATCCCAACTTATAGCTTTAAACTTGCCATTTTCCTTTACTAATGGTGAGACTAATCTATCCATACTATTAGAAAACTCGTATGAGTTCCATCCTTTGACACAAAGAGATCCTTTTGAGACAGGATGATTCTTACTCGGATAAGCACCTATTAATCTTTTCCCATCAGAAACAAGGTAAAGACCGCATCCACAACCACAATATATACAGGTAGTTAATACTCTCATCATCTACCGCTTCCATTATACTCTTTCAAATTTGCATTTTAAAAGGAGGAATCTAACAATAAGGTATTATAAATTATCAAAACGGATTATCATAAACAATAGATTGAAATAAAACACAACTATTTTGGTCTACTGGATTCTATATTGTCAGCCTTAATATTTGAAGATTTAGCACTCCAGTTTAAAAGAACACTATATACACCATTAAAAGAATGTCAAGAAAAGTGTAGTACTTCCCCTTGTAATTTAGTTCCCTGTTTGACTATATACTATTGCCAATGCGGTCTAATGTCTCTACTCTACCAACAATCTTAACTTTTGACAGATACATTTATCTGCTTTATATATTAGTAGTATAATTTAATTTTCATTTATCAAGGAGGAAGGTATGTTTATCGTTCACGTTTTCATAAATGTGAAGAGTGAGTTTATCGAAGATTTTAAGAGCGCCTCGATTGAGAATACTAAAGAAAGTCTGAAAGAAAAAGGTGTTGTCCGCTTTGATTTTATTCAGCAACAAGATGATCCAAATCGTTTTGTGCTGGTTGAAGTTTATCGTGAAGCCAATGATTCTGCTTTGCATAAGGAAACAGCACATTATAAAAAGTGGCGGGATAAAGTGGCTGAGATGATGGCTGAACCAAGAATAAGTATCAAATATACAAATATCTTTCCCAATGAAAAAGGTTGGAACAGTGCAATTTGAATTTTCAACAGCAAATCGAATTATCTTTGGTCCCGGTACTATTAATGAAGCCGCTACAATTGCTTCTTCTATGGGACATACTGCAATCGTAGTAACAGGGAAAAATCCTGAACGAGCAGTAATTTTAATCGATCAATTGCAAAAGAAGGGAATGAATATTATCACTTTCTCTGTACCTTGTGAAC
>CAZYWQ010000597.1:0-1959 GCA_964651675.1 uncultured Candidatus Sumerlaeota bacterium
CTAATCCCTTCCAAAACCATCCCGGCAAAATTCACCTTTTTTAACGATGAGCCCTTTATAACAGCGAAATCTAATCGACATTCCTTCAATACATTTCCGGAAAAATCACATTGTATTAATTTCGAACGAGTCAGATTGCAACCAGTTAAGTCAGCTGTTTTAAGAATTGTCTTGGATAAATCGCAATTTTTCAAATCCGCATCAGTAAAATTTACTCCATCCAGAACAGCTTCCTGAAATTTCGAAGACGCCAACAAAGAACCCGTAAAATTCGCTCTACTCAAATTTGCCCCTTTAAAATTGGCTGATTGCATCTGTACCTTCTCCAGATTCGCCTCAACCAAACATCCCCCCTGAATCCTCGCATAATCAATGTTAGAACCACTCAAATCCGCTCCTGATAAATCAATGCCGTTCATCTCCATCATTTCTCTCTCCATCTTACTCAAATCTATATGGAAGGTCGGATTTTTTTGTCTTACCTCATCTATCCACTCATTCCACCCTCTGCAATTATCTCCTTCCTGAACCGAACGGATTAACATTTTCATTACTTCCCAATCTGCCATATTATTCCTCCAAATATGTTGTTGATTGGTGCCAATACGACCATCTATTGCTCATAAATACATATATTGAAAAAACAAAAGATTGCAACCCTTATCTTATATCCTATTAGAGCAAAATGCTGGTTAATATTAACCATAGTATTGCCTACTATTAGCCATATAAATCAAATCTCAATAATATGAAAAAGAACAAATCCTTACATAATACCCTCATTATAAACGACTTACATTGCTTGTAATGTGACACACAAATATGGCATCCTTATTGCACATTAAATAATTGTAAAGATTGGCGAAGGAGGTTTAGGACAATGGGTGCAAATAACAATTTAAGATTCTTCTACAGAGTCACAAAATTATTCATTTGTTGTCTTTCAGCAGGTGTTTTCTTTATCATAATTAAAAATGTAATCGAACAATTTCTTCGGTAGTTAGTCTGTTGTATGTATTATTAAAACATATTCTGCAATCACGCATATCTATTTAATAATACATATCCTTATGTCCATCCCAGATAATCTAATATTGCCAACCATCGATTCAAGCCCAAAACTATAACAAAAATCTTAGCAAATCGCAATTTTCACCATACAAACAAAAAAATGTGGACAGTTTATTCTAACCTTGATAAGTTTCTACCCAATTTTTCAGATATTTTTCTGGAGGAAAAGATGAAAAACAGAGATATTCTTATTGTCCTGATTGTCTTTATAGCCATAGTCATTGGAAGCATCACCTTCGCAATGGTCTCGGAAACCAAAAGGAATATGCTCCGAATTCTGGGCGATACGAAAAAGCTAACTGAAGGTTTTGCCTACGGTGATTTGTTATACATAAATGAAGTAATAAATGAACTAATACCTCGTGCTGACAGGCTAAAGGAAAGTAACTCCGAGAAACAATTCCAGGAATATGCAGAACGACTGAAGAAAAACACTCTCAATATGCAACTTTATTGCAAAGGCAACAAAATAGAAGAACTTTTAGAAGAATATAAATCAATGTTATTAAATACCTGTATGGAATGTCACAAAGCCTATCGGAAAGAAGAATAATTACCTCAGGAGGTACAAATGAAGATTAATTGGAGATCCAAAAAGAAATTAATAGCTCTTATTATAATAACAGTAATCATCGTAAGTATCGCATATTCTCTATTTGCTCTCAGAAAGACCGAAATGGAAATGCTTGGTATGCTCAATGCAATTAAAGAGATATACGACGGATTGTCCTTATCTGATCCTGAATATATTATCGACAGGGCTGGTGTTCTGCAACAAAAGGCTTCAAACCTATCAAGAATGTATTTTCAACAAGAAGACTACAAAAAGCAGTTTGATTCGATTGCCGAATCGACAAAAAAGATTCAAAATTTCGCCCGTGATAAGAA
>CAZYWQ010000598.1:0-1948 GCA_964651675.1 uncultured Candidatus Sumerlaeota bacterium
GCTTGAGACCATTTGGGTATCATTTAACAAATTTGCTTTTGCATATTTTTACGGCGATTGTTCTCTATTTGTTGTTGAGACAGATTGTTAAAGAGAAATGTATTTCATTATTTGCTGTGGTATTATTTGCTGTTCATCCGATTAATAGTGAGGTTGTGAATGCGATAGCTTTCAGAGAGGATTTGATAGTAGCTTTGTTTTACTTTGCCGGATTATTGTTGTACATCCTGTCGAAAAAATCTAAGGGCTATACGATTCTTCTGTTGTCTGTTTTGTGTTATTTAATTGCGATGTTTGCAAAAGAAATGGCTGTTACTTTTATTGTTATTGTTGTTTTGTATGATGTCCTTTTTGCGAAATCTGATTTCAAGGGAAGTATTGCAAAGTATTTATTCTATTTTGTTGTTCTGATGTGTTATTTGTTAGTACGATTTGTGATATTAAAAAATCCGGGAGAGGGAGCAAGTGAGTATATAGGTAAAAATATTTTTGTTAATTTGCTTACGATGACTAAGGTTGTTGGTTCTTATATGCGTGAGCTTTTAGTTCCGATGCGGCTTTCGGCTGATTATGTTTTCGAACCAGTTGTGTCGCCTCTGAATCTTTCCTTTTTGATTTCTTTTTTTGTGATTGTTCTGGCTATTGTTGTTGGGATTAAATTAAAGGATAAGAATCCAGCGATTAGTTTTTTCATTTTTTTATTTTTCGTGGGGATATTACCTGTACTGAATCTCATTCCAATTTCTAATCCTAAAGCGGATCGCTATCTCTATCTTGTCTCTATTTCGTATTGTTCGATATTGAGTATTATAATTTTGCGGAAGAAAAAAATATTCGCCTATGTTTTTGTCGGGTTGATTGTTGTTTTTTATATGGTACTAACAATATTGAGGAATCCAGTGTGGCGAGATGATATGACTTTGTGGGAAGATGTGTTAAAAAAATATCCCGATTCTAGAAGGGCTAATGCGAATCTTGGTAGGGAGTATTTGAAGATGAACCAGTATGGGAAGGCATTGGAAAGCCTTGAGAAGGCAGTGAGTTTGGATGATAATAAGTCTAATTATCGGGCTTATGTGAATTTGGGTATTGTGTATCATAATACTGGTCACTATGATGAGGCAATTAATGCATTGAAAAAGGCGAATCGGCTTTATTCAAATTATGATAAGTCGTATAATACTCTTGGGAATGTTTATATAAAGAAGAAAGATTTTCATAAGGCTCTGGAGTCGTATCAGAAAGCGATAGAAATTAATCCGGAGTTTGCGGAGGCTTATTGTAATATGGGGAATGCGTATGTGGAGTTGAAAAAGTATAAACAGGCAGAGGATTCATATAAGAAGGCACTTAAGATCGATGCGGGATTTTATGAGGCGATTCTGAATCTCGCTACTCTTTATATGGCGATGAATAATAATGAAATGGCGCTTGAATATTATGAAAAAGCCCTGAAGATAAATCCTAATAAATATCATGTTCTATTCAATATGGGATTGCTTAACCTTAAGTCTCAGAGAGTAAATGAGGCGATTGAGTTTTTTAAAAAGGCTGAATTGCTGAATGCTAATGATGAACATCTCTATTATTATTTGAGTGTTGCATATAATAAGTTGGATGATTTCGAAGGCGCTGAGTCTTCTTTGAGAAAGGTTATTGAAATCAATCCGAAACATAGTGATGCGCATTTTAATTTGGGAGTTTTGTATGCGAAAAAGGAGATGTATGATAAGGCAATAACTGAATTTGAAGAGGTTTTAAGATTAAAACCTAATTTGGAACAGGCAGAAGATTATCTTGTAAAGGTGAAGAGATTAAAAAATGAAACCGAAAAAAATTGAGATTGCTTTTCTGATGATATTAATCGTTGTAACCTTTGGTGTGTATGTGAATTCTTTGAAAAATGGTTTTGTGTACGATGATAATATAACGATTGTCGATAATTACG
>CAZYWQ010000599.1:0-1947 GCA_964651675.1 uncultured Candidatus Sumerlaeota bacterium
TGTGCTTGCAATGAAAATATTTTTCAAAGACAACTTCGATGTAATACATTCCTGCAATCCACCTGATGATATTTTTGTCATCGGTCTCTTTTTTAAACTGTTTGGTAAGAAATTTCTGTTTGATCATCACGATATCAATCCTGAACTATTCGAAGCAAAATTCGGTAAAAAAGGATTGCTTTATAAAATAATGGTTTTGTTAGAAAGACTGACTTATATGACAGCAGATGTCTCCATAGCGACGAATTTATCCTATAAAGAAATTGCGATACAAAGAGGAAAGATGAAACCTGAGAAAGTTTTTGTTGTGCGTAGTGGACCTGACCTTAATAAGTGGAAAGCTGTTACTCCGATTGAAAGCCTAAAAGAAGGTAAAAAATATATGGTCGGATATGTAGGCGTGATGGGAAGTCAGGAAGGATTGGATTACTTGCTGAAATCTGCTCAATACATATATAAAACAAAAAATAGAAATGACATTTTGTTTGTGATTATTGGGAGTGGACCTGAATTACCGCATTTGAAAAATCTTTCGAAAGAATTAGGAGTCGATGAAATCGTCAAATTCACAGGACGAATCCCTGATAAAGAACTGCTCGAATATCTATCGACCGCTGATGTTTGTGTCAATCCTGATGTGGCTAATGAGATGAATGATAAATCAACGATGAACAAGATTATGGAATATATGGCATTAGGAAAACCTGTGGTGCAATTTGATTTGAAAGAAGGGAGATATTCCGCTCAAGAAGCATCATTATATGCCAAAAAGAATGATGCAATTGATATGGCAGAAAAAATACTCGAACTATTAGCCAATCCAGAGAAAAGAAAAGAAATGGGCAAAATCGGAAGAGAACGAGTCGAAACAAAACTCTCCTGGGAACATTCTAAACCAGAATTGCTTAAAGCTTATAAGAGTTTGTTTGATAAAAAATAGTGAGTATACAGTAGTTGCGTTTATATGTTCGTAGTACCTACTTTAGTAGGTAAAATATTCCTGCTGAAGCAGGGACTACGAACTGTTTGTAGTACCCACTTTAGTGGGTAAGATATTCCTGCTAAAGCAGGGACTACAAACTGAGTGCGATAAATCGCACCGATACATTGTATATTAATCAGTCAGTAAAAATTATGCAAAGAATCTTAATCGTAAAATTGAGTGCCATAGGTGATGTGGTGCATACAATACCTGCATCGTGTGCTATCAGGAAAGCCAAGCCTGACGCCTTTATCGGATGGGTTGTGGAAGAACTGTCTGCAGAATTGCTGAAGAATCATCCATATCTCGATAAATTATATGTCATTCCAAAAAGTCGCTGGCTTGGGAATTATGGGAAGTATCTCTTTACTGAAATTGTTCCGTTTCTTCAAAATATCGCCAGAGACAAATATGATGTCGCCATTGATTTTCAAGGACTCACAAAAAGTGGATTGGTAACACGCTTCAGTGGTGCTAAAACCCGCATCGGATTTGGTGATAAGGATGGTAGAGAATTAAATAAATTACTTACGAATGAAAAAGTAATTCCTCCAAAAGATAAACTACATATCATTGACAGAAACCTTTCGCTCCTAAAACCTTTGGGCATTGAAAATCCGAAATATGAATTTCTGCTAAACATCCCCGAAGATGCCTATACATATATCGAAAATAAATTCAAAGATGCCAACATCAATTCTGATGAGCAATTCATATTTATCAATCCCGGTGCTGGTTGGATTACAAAAAGATTGCCTTTAAAAACCTTAGCTAAAGCTGGAAAAGAAATAATCAAGAAATACAATATGAGAGTTATGATTACCTACGGTCCTGGTGAAGAAAAAATGGTCTCCGAACTGAAAGAGAAAATTGGTTCAGGAGTCGTAATCGCACCTGAAACAAATATAATGCAGCTTGCTGCATT
This sequence comes from uncultured Candidatus Sumerlaeota bacterium, assembly GCA_964651675.1. Classification (GTDB taxonomy): domain Bacteria; phylum Sumerlaeota; class CAZYWQ01; order CAZYWQ01; family CAZYWQ01; genus CAZYWQ01. The sequence goes on from CAZYWQ010000599.1 coordinate 1,908, forward strand.
ATTGAGAAGATGTAAAATATTCATTGGTGGTGATACAGGA
>CAZYWQ010000600.1:0-1947 GCA_964651675.1 uncultured Candidatus Sumerlaeota bacterium
GCCCTGGGCGCCCCATTCCTTAACCTGGTCCAGGGACCAGGTGCAGGGGTGGATCTCGCAATAAACCTTGAGCTCGCGCACCCGGCGGGCGATGGGCTGAGTGGTCTGCGACCCAAAGTCCAGGATCAGGATTTTTTCGTTGTGAATTTCTATGCGCACGCAGGGTTTAGGGTGTTTTTCATGGCAGGCGGCGGTGGCGTCCCTCTCCTCCGAGCCGCCTTCCCCTTCCTCAAGTCATGGTGGACTAAATACCAAGCAAGTGTCAAGCCGATAAGCATGCCTTAAAGTTGTTAGTATTTTCTTGTTTTTTATTTGTTTCTTTTTTAATTAATATTGACTTTTTGTTGGTTTTATGATATCGATCATCAAACTATGTCAATTATTCAATAATTATTTTCCTTTTCGGAGACATGTAAAATGAAAGATCATGTGGAATCATTGAAAAATCCACTCACTGCAGAGCTTTTTGAAAAAAAAAGAGAGGAAGTAATAAACGCATTACCGGTTTTACATGGGTTATCTCACAAAAACTTTTTGTCTCTCCATAAGTACTTGTCAAGTTCTCCAGAAAGATTCTATTCTAGACAGGCCCACGAAATCTACTACAATTTTTTAACAACTAAACCAAATCTAAATAAAAAATTACTTATTTCAACCATAAACAATAATATTTTCGAAATAAATAATGCCCTAATTGCTTTAGATGAGATAAACTCATTGGCCTGGCATGATGACTTACCTGATATGAAAGAAATCGAATTTATGCGTTTTTGCGATAGAACATTATTAGGTGTATACCTCAGACTTATTGAGGGAGTTTTCTATAATTTCATTTACTTAATAGCTTCATATTTACGCATCGAAAGAGGCAAATCCCTGGATAGGTTAGATGTCTATAATTGTGTAGAAGAACTAACTATAGCGGGACTAGACGACCTATGTAATTATTATAATAATGTCATTAGGAATGGCATTGCGCATGGTGGTATTAGTTACCAAAATAATAGTATAGTTTTTAGAGGAAAAAGAGGTTCTCCAGTTGAATTGACGCTGTTGGAAGTTGTCTATCTGGTCGATGATCTCCTTGATGTGTGCAATGGCATTTCCTTAGCAATAAAAATCATATTTCTAACACAATTTTATAAGAAAATTCGAGTACCTCGTCAAATAATGATGGAGGAGCTACAGGCCCAAACGGAAACCCCTTGGTGGAAAATTGAAGGAAGTGTTGAATCCAAGGCAATTCAAGGAAACCAATTAATAATATATTGTAGAGTTTCTACTACTGATTATAGAAAAGTACAATATTCCGCATTTACTACTGGAATAATAAGTGAGCAACTGTCTCCTGGTTTCGACAGATACTTCTTATCTTTAAGTGGATATTCAAGACATCCTGGATTTGCAGCTTTTAAAGGTAATGTATTGAAAAGAGGAAATCAAAAAAAGCCCTTCTCATTCAACAACTATGTAGGTGCGCTAGAAGACAATTTAGTTTTTTTTACACCACGAATTAACCTGCCCAAATTATTTTATAAATTGGAAACAATTCTTATTGCTTATAATATGGTGATGAAACTTGTAAAAATCCGTATTAAGGAATTCCTGGGTTATTTTCCGATTATAATACGCAATACCTCAATACACCGTAATGGATGGCGTGCAGTTGTGCGAGGTGGTGTCGTAATAGACGACTCAAATATTGATGATATTAAAGATGAAATAACAACTTTAAGTAAAAAGATTTTACGAAAAACAATTAGTAAGGCCCGAAAATCAAAATCTAGGTTTAACATATTGCGATATATTCCTGTTGGTTTTGTAAGACTATCAATATTTTCAAAGGACCAACGCGTACGACAGCTATCCAGAATTGGACTTGGACCTGAGCTTATTTGCACGATTGAAATTAAGAAGATTAAACGAATACAAACACCGGACATATTC
>CAZYWQ010000601.1:0-1905 GCA_964651675.1 uncultured Candidatus Sumerlaeota bacterium
TCTCTTTTGTGCCCTCATAATCGGCTGTGAGGCTGGATGTTTTGTGAAATTTCCATTCACTCAAAAGACCCTGTTTTTTTACAAATTCCCCATCTTCCTTCTCCGGCCAGGGCTCTTCAAAGTGTTCATTGTCATATACAAAAAGGGTATCTATACCCTTGCTTTTCGATTCTTTCCTGAGCGAGCTGTTCTTCTTCAAATGCTTTAATATCTCATCGTTCGAAAATACCCAGAAATCCCAGTCCGAGCCTTTTCTCAGCCTGTTATTCGCCCTGGAGCCTAAAATCCATATGGATTTTATCTGGGGATATTTTTCTGTCAGCCGGTTAAGGTATTTATATACGTTGTTTGAAATTCTTACATCCATAAGGCTTTTTTGTCCTTTCATCGCAAAAAAAAGCCGCGAGGCATATCATTTTGCCTCACGGCTCATATATTTTACCCTTGTATACAATATACACTTCTTTTTTAACCTGTCAAATAAAATCTGAAAAAAATTAGGGGGAGGAATGGCTTTCTTATTTTTTCCATTTCAAAGTGTAAGTTTTCTTTGGTGTTATAAAATCCTGATTCCTGCCGATAAGATACTTAATAGGCTTAATTTAAGCGGGGAGAACATAAAATTCATGAATTATTTACAAGACTTTTGGAATTGTCATTATGAAAAATAAAAGAAATTGGATGAAAAAATGGATGAAAAACATAATGAATATTTAAAGGTTAACCTCTCAAGATGGTTTGGAGCTCTTTATATTTTGTGTGGAGTTCTTATGGCATTATTTACTGTGTTTTATTTCATTTGGTCTATTTACTATGATGGTCGTTTGTCAGCTTTAGAGATAATGCATACTATATTTTTATTAATTCTTGTTTTCGCAGGATTGTGGCTCACCCTAAAAATACTTTTTCGTTCTGTAACAGCTACAGATAGAGGTTTAGAGACCGACAACATAATCGAAACAAAAAAGTTTTTATCCTGGGATGAAATAGTTGAAGTAAGAAGGCCCCGTTTTCGTATCCCTATCGTTTTTGCGTACGCGATTTCAAAAGACAAAAAGAAGTTACTTCTCATAAGAGGCGCCGAAAATTACCAGGAGCTTATCGAACTCATCAAGGAAAAAGCACCGAATCTTAAAAAATGCGAGCCGTAGTTAAAATTCAATTTTGCTAAAAGAGGGAAAATTACAGGAAATTTGAGGGAATAAAAAAGAGGGGTGGGTTCTTCAAAAAAATTTAGAAAATTTATAATTTAAGTAATTGGAACAAAATCTTTGCCTGAATAGTCCATTCTTTTATTTTTATCATAATCTAGATAACCAGTATAAATAGAAGTATAAAAAGGACTATTTTCTATTTTAGGATTTGAATATTTCACTTTTATCGATAAAAGAATTCTATTTATACCTGATGCTCCAATTTCAGGACCATAAGTATAACGCATACTTCTATATGCTGGGATGTAGAACTTTTTAACTTCTTTTTCTCCTATAATTTTTTCCCATTCGTCTGGAGGAGTTATTTCTCTTTTACCATCTATAATTTTCCATTTTATTTCTGAAATAAAAGCATCGCCTCCACCTATATTTATTATGTCGATTTGAAAAACACCATGTAGGCTTGTTGGGCTTTTTTGGTTTAAATAGCCTAACTTAAAAGCATGGGGGTAAATCGCGATCCGAGGATTTTGGATAGGTATTCGTTTTTCTTTTTTTATTTTTTGATAAAATTCTATTTTCACTCCAGGAATGGAAATTGATTTAACATCTTGTCTTTTAGATACTATAAAGAAAAATACCACTAAGGATATTAATGGAATAGAAGTTAGTACTGTATACTTAACGATTCTTTTTTTCCAAAAAGAGAGAACATAATCATTTATTTTGTATATAATAATTTCCTTTTTTT
>CAZYWQ010000602.1:0-1903 GCA_964651675.1 uncultured Candidatus Sumerlaeota bacterium
GGGCAAAAGTATTAAATCCTCCAAAAAGAAAAATAGTACCGATGTTAAGAAATATTTGCTTAGTAATTCTATTAATGTCTGTTATGGTTTATGGATTTTGGTCTTTTTCAATACCCAAAAACCTTAAGTTAGTATCTCCCTATTCAGAAGTTGGTATGTCATTGAGAATACGAACTCTTTCAGAAATGACAAGAGGGCATAATTGGCTTGGTTACAGATTGATAGCCACTCGGACTAATGTACTTCAAGCTGATTCTATAAACGGATCTCGAGTTCTCATAGAAGTAGAAGATGTTAAAGTGCCTATAGGACATATGGAACAAGCTCCAGCTGCTCGAGTGATAGGTCGTCAATTCGGATTGAAATTTTCACCTGAAGGTTATTTAGACTCAATTAATATTTATGACAATAAATCATTAGCTTATGATGAAATTGGACTTCTTTTAGATTCATGTGCAATGAGTGATTTAAGCTGGTTCTTTTGCAAAAATCCCGTTTCACCTAGCGACAAATGGTCTAACCAGTTTGAAGATAAAATACCAGGTTATCCTAATTCTTACATTAAAGTGCAAGGAACTACTGAGTTTATAGGCTATAAGAAATATAATGATTTGCGGATTGGTGTTTTTAAGCATACCTATAAAGGATCCTTGAGTGGAGATTTTTTAGTGCAGAAGATAGTTGAATCACCTGCTACAAATGAGGTTTATCTTAATAACATTGAATTTGAAGGTTTTTCAGAGTATCTTGTAGATATAAAGAGTGGTCATATATTAAATGGTGAGGGTTATGAAGTTGAAAAAAACTTTGTGGGAAAAGTCAAAACATTAATACCAGGAGAAACTCCTACAGAGAAAAGCATTCAAGAAAAATGGATTTTTGATGCCCATTCATTCACAACTATCGAGTATTTGGATTCTTCAACGAAAAAAAGTCAAATTGAAGCTGAAAGGGAAAAGAATACCGAAAAATCTGCTCTTTATAAAATTTATAAGTTAGTTCAAGAGGAAACAGATTTTCGGAAACAACCTTATGCTGCGCTAATTGCAGTACTTAGAAAAGAACCTGCACTTGAAAAGATCCTTGTTGTCAGTGCTAACTCTCTCAAGGAATTGCCAATTGAAATAATAAAGAAAAAGTTTGAAATACAAGAATGGAATCCTAATAAACTCATAACAGACTTAGCTAATAGGGAGATCGTTAGAGTAGATATGAAGGAACCTATAGAGGAGCATAATCTTGCCTTTGTCTATTTTAAGACAGAATCATCACCCTATGAAGTACGCGATACTTTTCTATATGAGGATGGGATATGGAAGTTGTATTATCCAATTCCACAAAAGGGAGATATTGATGACGATTTCAGAAGAGAAGGTGTATTCATTGAGAACTATAAAATGATTGATGACTCAATAATGATTAACAAAATTAAAAACGAATATTATAAAAAGCATTTAATTACTAATAGAATTGAAACAGGATCACAAAATAATGTGGAAGATCGAAATGAAGCTTATTGGCAAGCTGTAAAAAAAGGTGAAGCAAAAAGAAAAAACTGGCCCTCGACACCTGACGATCTAATCCGGGCTTTTTGGAAAGCAGCGAGTCAAAATGATTATGGACATTGTATGATACTATGCCCCGGTTCAGTGATTTCTGATTACAAACCAAACTTTGACCAAATGAGTCCTAACATAATAGTAGATATAGGACAGACAGAACCGCACCCGAATTTGAATGGTGTATTGGTCTATCCAGTCGATGTTCATTGTATTGGAGTATTTAGATGGTCTGTTAAAATGGTTATAGGCAAAACACCAGATGGTCGCTTAGTTATTGACGGTGGGAAAACAGTTTGGTGAGATATTATTATTTAATGTCCAAAACTTTTACTATTTTCAAG
>CAZYWQ010000603.1:0-1897 GCA_964651675.1 uncultured Candidatus Sumerlaeota bacterium
GCGTTAGATTATGGTCGTTACAATATCCGATGCAATGTTGTTTGTCCAGGTGCTGTCAGAACGGAAATGCTGGAGAACTCAATAGGTCATCTCGCCGAAGTTCTGGGTACTGATCTGGACAACGCTTTCAAATATTTCTCATCAAATGTACCGCTGCGTCGGGTCTCAAAACCTGATGAAATACCGGGGATTTGCAGCTATCTGGCAAGTGATGATTCATCATTTATGACTGGAGCTGCCCTGGTGATAGATGGCGGTGCTGCAATAGTCGATGTTTCGGGAGCAGCGGTCAGCAGTAAAGGGATGAGCTGGGGTGATAAGTAGAGTGCGTATTAGAATGTACTCTGTAGCTATGGCATCTTTTCCCTGAGCCAGTTTTCTGTACCGATTTCTTTTCTCCTAACAAGCTCCTTCTGCCGGGCTTGAAGTGCCTTTTCCGCTTCGGCATCGCTTAGGGAAGGGTCACGCAGATCGCGAAAAGTAGAGCAGGGGAATTCATTGCAGAGACCACAATGCTCCAGTTTTTTAGTATTGATGCAGCAATCGTAGAGTGGACAGGCAACAACGTTCATTTGAGATGTCCAGAATGGTCTGCCCTGAACATGCCCGCATCCCTTGCACTGGCTACCCAGATGTTCACATGTTTGGCAATATAATCCGCATACCGCAGCCAGTTTACTATCTAGCATAGTTTCTCCTTTTCCTTATCTTAACAGACTTACTTTACCACAATGATGGTAGCAGTAAAACAAAAGGGAGATGCCGGTATTGCCATATTTGCTTATAACATATCACACAAAACGATGTAAAGAGCTATGGGTAAAAGAAACTTTGTGCTTCTATTAAGAGTGACTTATCTATTTGATATGTCTATACTAAATATTGGGCTTAGATGAAGAATCTCAAAGGAGGTAAAAATGCCTATTGTTCACGTAGATTTCTGGGAGGGAGTTGGAGAGGAAAAAGTCAAAACAATGATACGGGGCATAACGAATGTCATGGTGGATTTAGGGGTTCCGGAACATGCTGTAGAAGTAATCGTTTATGAAATTCCCAAAACACACTGGGGTGTTGGTGGTGAGCCTGCTTCAGAAAGACTCAAGGACATATCACCGCCCAAATAGCATCTGACCTCTATACCTTCCCTAAACAAAGGGTCATTTTTAATACTGCATTCACCCTTGTGTGAAGCACTTTCTGTGAGCGGATGATTTGCTTTCTAAGTCGATGGCAGATGCAGCCCATCGAATTTTCCATTCATAAACCCATAGTATAAGCGCCAACACGCATTGCTGAAATCAATGAAATATTTTTCAACACAGAAATAGTTCTTTCCATTGGGCAACACGCCTAATCCCATAATAACGTGATCACTTAGATGATTACTGATATCCCCGTCTTGTAGCATAAATATTATGCAGTCTGTGGCAAAGTAGGCATGTGCCATTTTATTTCGATAAATACTATAAACGTCTGGATGAGATTGAAGAAACGATTGATATCCAGGTCCCATCTTCTCAAAAAAAGCATTAAAACGGGCCTTATTGGTGGTATTCTTCTCTCCTACTATCATGAATCCTAGGGCTTCTGTGTAGCAGAGAAGCCCTAATGCACAAAGATAATTGCCAGCTCCTTGTCCAGATCGACATAACATTATCTCTCTTTTAATATCCGAACTCATGAATCCAAAAACATATTCCTTGAAATAACGTTCTATTTCAACAGGATCATTGATGAATCTGCCCCATTTTATGTTTGCCATATTAACACCTACCTGTCCCTAAATATCACACTGTACTTTGGTTGACTATTATAAAAAGCCATCAATAAAATCATATCATATACAAAAAGTTCAAAGGCAATAGAAACACATCTCAGGTTAGGAAGTCATATAAAT
>CAZYWQ010000604.1:0-1882 GCA_964651675.1 uncultured Candidatus Sumerlaeota bacterium
GTATAGTATTTATATTCAACCGACGGAAATTTTTTTCTAAAAAATAATGTATAAATCAATAAACAATGTCAAGAAATTTAACTTTTCAAAAATGCAATTTACAAAATAGATGAAGAGATTAATTGATTTGAGTGATTTGAAAATCAAACAAATTAACACGAAAAAATGACAAAGAAAAAATATACTATTAGACGCGGATTTACGCTGATTAACACGGATAAAAATTTAAGTAGTATTTACTCTGTCCATTAAGTCCATCCTCTTAAGTCCATAATCATAAATTTTCACATGATTGCTTATCTTTTCATGGTAAACTTCTTTTTATTGTTAAATTAACCACTATTTCGCAGGTCTCAAAATCGTTTTTACGAATTTTTCAGTAACTTATGACAAAAAATGGAATTATGTAATCTATCTTACATATTTTTTGTTTGTTTTTAAATGAAACTTCTGTTGTTTCAATAATTAATAATATTTTAATCATTCCAATTTGTTAAGTTTTTTGGCATTTTCATTCTCGGTTTAGTCTTTGTAACATCGGTTCTTAGTGTAATCTTTCTTATGGATTTTCAAGTTAAAGTCTTAAAAAATGGTTTTTTAAATAATTAAAATACTACGAATCAAGGTGGTGAATTGATGAAGAAAAGAATGGTTTTGTTTTTATGCACGGGGAATACTTGTCGTAGTCCTATGGCTGCAGGATATTTCGAAAAACTCCTTGAAAAAAAGAAGATAAATCACATCGAAGTAAAATCCGCCGGTGTCTCTACTATTTCTGGATTATTGGCTACAACTGAAACAATTCAGTTGTTAGATAAAGAAGGTGTTGATTTGAGAAGACACAAATCAGCTCAAGTTACTGAAGATATGATTAGAAGAGCTTATCTTATTCTTGGTATGTCACCGTATCATGTTCAATCAGCTATTAGAAGTTGTCCAGAAGCTAAAGGGAAAACTTTTCTGTTGAAAGAATTTACAAAGAGCGATAGGTCAAATTCACAAATTCCTGATCCGATGGGTTGTACTCAAGAGGTTTATAAAAGCGTTTTTAATGAGATAAAAAAAGCGATTAATCTTCTTGCTAATATGCCTGTTATTAAGAATGCTGATAAGCATAAAACTCTTCATTTGGAAAAAGTCAAATAAACACATCACTAATTTCGGTTCAATATTTGAAATCAAAATATTTTGCTTGCATTTCATCTGAAAAGCATTAATCTTTCACTCAATTATTTTAATCTCTTTCAGAGGTATAAATTGAACAGTATAAGAAAAGTTGACATTGAGATAGCTGATGCTATCGAGAAAGAAATTCAAAGACAGACCGAAAAGATTGAATTAATTGCTTCGGAAAACTACGCAAGTCCTGCGGTATTAGCAGCACAAGGTTCTGTTCTAACTCATAAATATGCAGAAGGCTATCCAGGTAAAAGATACTATGGCGGATGTGAATATGTAGATATCGCAGAAAGTCTTGCCATTCAGAGAGTAAAGAAAATCTTTAATTCCGACCACGCTAATGTTCAACCTCATTCAGGTTCTCAAGCCAATATGGCAGTTTATTTATCTGTCCTGAATTTTGGTGACACTATATTAGGAATGAATTTATCTCACGGTGGACATCTTACTCATGGTCATCCTATAAATTTTTCCGGGAAAAATTATAAAATTGCTCAATATGGTGTTAGCAAAGATTCGGAAGTAATCGATTATGATGAACTATTAAAATTAGCAAAAGAATCGAAGCCAAAGTTAATCATAGCGGGTGCAAGTGCCTATCCGAGAAAAATCGACTTCGAAAAATTTTCATCGATTGCAAAAGAAGTTGGTGCTATCTTATTGGTAGATATGGCTCACATCGCAGGATTAGTCGCTACAGGTC
>CAZYWQ010000605.1:0-411 GCA_964651675.1 uncultured Candidatus Sumerlaeota bacterium
TTATTAAAAATCCTGTTAATTTTTATATGTTGTTTACAAGGGACTATTATGGATATGCGGCGGAGTTGACTTACCGACCTGTGGTGACTCTGACTTATATTTTTGATTATATTCTTTTTGGTCTAAATTCGGTTTGGTATCATCTCGAGAATGTGTTGTGGCATGTCCTGGTTGTGATCGTGATGTTCTTTTTTGTAAGGCGTATTGCGGGGAATGAGCTTGTTGCGTTTTTTGGTGCTCTCATTTTTGGAGTTCATACTGTTCATACGGAGGCGGTTAATGCAATTTCATTTCGGGAAGATTTGCTGATGAGTCTTTTTCTCCTATTGAGTTTCCTCTGTTATCTGGATTTTAAAAAAGTGAAGAGAATATCGTCTCTTGTATTATCGTTAATTTTTTGTTTTTTTAGTT
>CAZYWQ010000605.1:421-1100 GCA_964651675.1 uncultured Candidatus Sumerlaeota bacterium
GTATGATGGCTAAAGAGACAGGTGTCGTTTTGTTATTGTTGATAATTGCCTATGATTATCTGTTTGAGAGAGGAACGATTAAATCTTTCTGTGTCTACTATTTGTTTTATCTTGTCGTTATCGCTGCTTCTCTTCTGATAAGTTTTGTGTTAATAAAAAATACTTCGTTGATGGAGAGTGGTTTTATCGGTGAGACATTTTTTGAAAAGCTTTTTACGGGTATTAATATAATTGGCGAGTATCTTGTAATGCTCGTGATTCCTTTCAGATTGGCTCTGGATCATATTGTGACGCTTAAAAGAAGTCTGATTGATATAGAGGTTCTTTTGTCGATTATATCAATCGTGGCATTACTAATAATTGTTGTGTTGTTTCATAAAAGAAAACCTGTGATTAGTTTTTCGATACTATTTTTTTTCATCGCAATTTTGCCAACATCGAATCTTTTTATTCTTCAAAATCCCATAGCTGAACGATATTTGTATCTACCTTCGATAGGTTATTGTATTCTTATTTCATATTTATTAATGCAGAACAAAATTAAAAAGGTTGGAGTCTATATATTAATCCTTTTTGCTATTTTTTATGGTATCTTAACCGTTTTGCAGAATAGATATTGGAAGGATGATTATGCGATCTGGAGCAGGGTTGTCGCCTTGTATCCTGATTCGAGTAAAGG
>CAZYWQ010000605.1:1110-1882 GCA_964651675.1 uncultured Candidatus Sumerlaeota bacterium
ATCTTGGATTGCAATATTCTGAAAAGGGTGAAAGTGATAAAGCTGTAGCGGAATTTTCAAAGGCAATAGAACTCGAAGAGAAAAATTATCTGGCTTATGTTGGACTTGGGGAAATTTATATGAAGTATAGTCGGTTTGCAGAGGCTCTGGATGTGGTTAAGAAAGGAGTTAGGATCGAACCGAATTATTTTGGGAGTTATAATTCTCTGGGAAATGTCTATTATCATTTAGGAATGTATAGTGAGGCTGAGAGTGCTTTTAAAAGAGCATTACAGATGAGACCATTTTCTGCTGATATTCATAATAATTTGGGAAATGTTTATCTTGCAGAAGGGAAAATGAAGGAAGCAAGAGATTTGTACACAAAGGCGATTAAATTAAATTCTGATTTTGCGGAGGCTTATAATAATTTGGGTAATGTGATATTGCAATCAGGTCAATTGGATACGGCTGAATCCGAATTTCGAACTGCTTTGATGCTTAAGCCTGAATTGATTCAGGCACGACATAATCTTGCAACTGTGTATATGAATGTTGGGAGATGGAAGGAAGCGGCAAATGAGCTGGAATTGGTTTTAAAGGAAGATAATAAGCGAAAGCTTAATCCTTCACAGATTGTGATTTCGCATTATTATCTCGGGATTGTGTATGATAATTTGAAGGAGTATCGGAAGGCGATTGGTGAGTTGGAAAGTGCTGCACAGTTGGATCCTAATAATACAGAGATTCGTAATTATCTCTACTCTGTTAAGGAGAAAATGAAGTAATATAT
>CAZYWQ010000606.1:0-1881 GCA_964651675.1 uncultured Candidatus Sumerlaeota bacterium
AGAGTAATGAATCTTCTAAAATCTACTGCATTTATTATAATCATTTTCGTCCTTATAACTAATGTTTTCGCTGATTGTTCTGATGATGAAGAATATGATTTCAATATGGAAGATTTTTCATATTTTTGGATGTATGGTCGCGCAATCCTTGCCGATACTCCTCAGAAAACTACTGTAACCTTACAAGGAATAACTTTTGATTCGGATTATGACAATGGAAGTATAGAAGATGTTACTTCTGCTGATACGGACGAGTTTGATTGCACACTTTATGAAGAGTCGGGTGCATTAGGCACACAACAATTTTGGTTCCGTTTCAAAATGACAGGTGTTGCGAACCGTACCATTACCTTAAACATAGACCACTATCATAGTCCAAGACCTGTGATTAGTCTGGATGGTGTTACTTGGAGACGACTGACAGCGTCTGAAGCACCTTCGCTTTATCAGATAGTTCTGACTTTTGATGCAACAGAAGATTTCGCTGAGCTTGCTTTCTTCTACCCATACGGAGTAGCTGAGACTAACCAGGCAGTCGAGAATATCGTTAATAGTTCAATATATGCCTCATCTCAGGTTATCGGTCAGAGTTTTCAAGGACGAGATATGTTTATGGTCACTGTGACAGACACATCTGTTCCTGATACGGACAAGCATCGTATATGGGTTCATTCCCGTGTTCATGCTGGAGAAGCAACTCCTACACCTACTGTTTTAGGTATTCTTGAACAGGTGACAGAGGATTCTATATTGGGAGCTCGTTTGAGGAGATATTGCATCTTTAATATAGTTCCTTTGATGAATGTTGATGGTGTCTATCTGGGACATACGAGATGGGATTCTCAAGGATATGATATTGAAAGGGATTGGTGTGATCCTGTTACTCTTCCTGAAGTTTTGAATATTAAGGCACAGGTAGATTCCTTTATGGCAGGTTCTAATCCGATCGAAGTGGCTCTCAATTTGCATTCAACAAGATGGGATGAAACCGATACTTATTTTTTCAAGCATATTCAACCGAGTGTTACCGCCAATTTTGAAACAATTCAACAAAACTATATCGATGCATTCGATAATGCTACTCCTCTTTTTGATAATCTTTCCGCCCAAACAAGCCAATTGGCTGCTTGTCGATTTATTGAATCTTATTTTTGGAACAATTGGGGCGAGAATGTTATGGCAATGACTCATGAAGGGCATTTTTATAGGCGCATTACGGATTATGAATGGATCACTGACAGTGATTACAGAGAACTTGGTCATGCAATGATGGAAGCGTTAATTGAGTATCTTGACTTGCCCGAACTTACTACGGCTTCTACCTGGACATTTTATTAAAACCCATTAATCGAATATCGGAGGATGATAAAATGACATTGAAGAACAAATCATTTAATTTGTTAATGATTGTTATGATTCTATCTTTTTGCATATTCCTCAACGGTTACATTTCAGCAGAGGAAAAAGTTGCCAAAAATCAGAAAGAGCATTTTATTAATCCACGCGAAGTAGAATTGAAGATAACTTATAACTTAAAAGGGGTAAAGAAATCCGACTCCGATGAAGTTACTATGTACGAATTTTCCGAAGAGCCTGTTTCGTGGAAGATGGAGAAAAATCCTGACAAGCCAATCTTATTGTTATATGTGGCAAGACAACAGGATTATCCGAATCAGCGTGATGTGCAGTATATATCAATCGATCCGCCACCTGATGAAATTGTCTCTAAAGACATCGATGGCAATATTATCGAATTCTGGAACTTATCAGATAAAATAAAAGAAGGTAAAGATATTACAATCACTCGCCATTTTAAATTCACAGCTTATGAAACTGCTTTTAAAATCGATCCTGAAAGAGTTGGAACTTATGACACTAATG
>CAZYWQ010000607.1:0-1879 GCA_964651675.1 uncultured Candidatus Sumerlaeota bacterium
GCCCCGCTCGACCATGATGGCTCGTAGCACTTCTGCAGCCTTTTTACAGTCCCCGACATTTGTTGAGACCGCAGGCATCCGCAAGAACCGCCGCAGGGTTTCCACAAAATTATCGGCATTTTTATCGATGTACTCATATACGTCTTGCATGGCGAATCCCATAGGAGCAACACAAATTATTCCGTAAGAATACTTATTGGTTCAGAACTCGAGTTCACCAGGAGGAACCCAACGTGCCGATTGATTCTCCTGATGTATATAAAGCAAAAGTAGAGGGATGGATCCGCCTTTTCACGTATGTGCAGATAATAGCAAAAGAAATTGGTTACGAAAAGACCTATAACTTTTTGAATGAAATGCAAACCCAAGAGTAATCCAAATGATATTCCTGCTTTACTAACAACAAAACTTGGTGTTCAGTTCAGATTGGCTAAAGGAAGTGGTTTTTTCGGAGAACAAAATGTTGAAACTAAATAGTAATACAGTTTAGGGATTAAGCTGATCGGTTAAATAATAAAATAGATGGTTTGGTTCATTCTCTTCCTGGATATAACACTTTCTCAAATGGCCATTCTGTTTTAATCCATCTTTTTACAGTATCGAATAAGATACTATCCAATCCTTTATCTAATTCACTTTGGCGAACCCACATATTCACAGAGGCATCATACTCATTGGATTTCTTAAATGGATTGATATAGAGACATCCAAGCACTTTAGTTTCATCTAGAGATACTACAGTGTACGCAAATGCTTTACGATCAAGAAACTCTTGTTGATGTCTTTCTAGATCTTTCAGATTTTCCTCAAGAGTAAATCCTTCTCTAGGCCATGGTCCACCAAACATTTTGTGCAAAAGTTCTCTACTCTCGATTACAGCTTCATAGTCCTTATGTACGTCATCTATCGATAACATGCGTAAGCGGAAATATTGAGTTTCGAGTTGGGCAGGAATGATGAATTCTTTTGGTACAAATAGGTTCATGGTCATTTTGATTCTCCTTGACGATAATGCCGAAATATATGAATTTTTTATATTTTCACATCTTTCAATCATTGCTTCTGAACAACATATTCGCATTGGTTTAAAGAAAATTCGCGAAATACGATTTTAGTGGACCTCCCTTGGTAACCGCCTATCAAACCATATTTAAGAATATATCGGGACGAATCCTCTCAGAAATAAATATCACAGAACACTCAGAGAAGCGGATTGTTCATCATTTTGATCTTCCATGTGGTATCCTTGATGCATGCGTAGAACTGGGATTAGACACGCGGAAGGTTTGTAAGGCGTTACATCAAAAATCAGGAAATGTCCTGCTGCAATTTTTCGATCCGCGATTGCACTTTGACTGAGACTATAAGAAAATTCATCCGTATGCAGATTCTTGTTTGGAGTGGTTCTGGTTAGAAGAGTAGAGGCTAAACGGACTCGAGTTGCTAGTATACTTGTTTTTTGGGAGAAGTTTCAGGGAGAGTGAAATGGGCAAGAAAAGCAGAGAAGCGGAGCACCCCCGCTACCAGGAGCATAACAAACAATGCGGGGAGATCACCAACGATTGTAGCCACAACCTGGGTAACAGCGGCATAGCTTAGGGCGCTAACGAATCCTGTAATTCCGGCAATCATCGTCATTATTCCAAAATAAACTCCCCTTTGTACAGGTGGAGCCACATCTAAAACAATTGTATTGATCATGTTCTCTCCAAATCCGTTATTAAAGCCTGCAAGAAAGAATGCTGCAAGAATCAAGAGCCAAGTAGGGATAAAAAAAGACAAGGCCATCAATAAAGGAACAAAAACGGTTAGAGAACGCCCAAAGAGTAAAATTGGTTTTCTTCCATACTTATCACTCAGCTTTCCCCAAATTGGTCCA
>CAZYWQ010000608.1:0-1878 GCA_964651675.1 uncultured Candidatus Sumerlaeota bacterium
TTGCGGTGCTGCTGCAACCATTGTTGCAGGAGGTATGGCAGAAAGGATGAAATTTCCTGCTTACCTCATATATTCATTTATCATTTCTGCTTTTATTTATCCCATCGTTGGGCATTGGATTTGGGGAAATGGTTGGTTAGCAAAACTAAATTTTGCTGATTTTGCTGGTTCCACAGTGGTTCATTCTGTAGGAGGATTTGCTGCATTGATAGGTACTTTCATCTTAGGTCCAAGAATAGGACGATATAATCAAGATGGTTCGGTCAATGCCATTGCTGGTCACAATATTCCACTTGCATCATTAGGTGTGTTTATCCTTTGGTTTGGATGGTTCGGTTTTAATCCCGGATCGACCCTTAGTGTTGGTGATGGTAGTTTAATAGCAAGAGTTGCAATCAACACTAATCTTGCAGCAGCTGTGGGTGGTATTTTCGCTATGATTACAGTTTGGAAGCTGTTTGGTATTCCAGATTTATCAATGGCTATGAATGGTGCCTTAGCAGGACTTGTGGCTATAACTGCTCCGTGTGCATTTGTTGCTCCCTGGGCTTCTCTTGTGATAGGAGCTATCGCTGGTATCATTGCTGTTTTAGGTGTTGTGTTCTTAGATAAACTTAATATTGATGATCCTGTAGGTGCTGTTTCTGTTCATGGATTCAATGGAATCTGGGGCACATTGGCTATCGGACTGTTTGGCAAACAGGAATTGGGACTTGCTAATAGTGGTCTATTCTATGGAGGCGGACTAAAACAGTTGTTTGTTCAATCTATAGGTGTGATTTCCGTCGTTATGTTTGTACTGATAACAATGGGAATAGTATTTAAATTAATAGAGAAATCTATAAGTCTTCGTGTTGGTCGTGATGAAGAGTTAAAGGGACTCGATATTGGTGAACATGGTATGGAAGCGTATTCAGGCTTTCAGGTTTTTACCACTCAATAAGGAGAAGATTATAGATGAAGTTAATTATCGCTATGATACAACCACATAAACTGACTGATGTCAAAAAGGCTCTTTATGATGCAGAGGTTTACAAAATGACTGTGACAAATGCTCTGGGTTGCGGACAACAAAAAGGATACACAGAGACTTATAGAGGTGTCATTCATGATATAAATCTCCTCAAGAAGATAAAACTTGAGATAGCTGTCAATGAGAACTTTGTTCAACCAACAATCGACGCTCTTATCAAAGGTGCAAAGACAGGTCAAATTGGTGATGGCAAAATATTTATATTAGACCTCCCTGAGTGTATAAGAATTAGAACCGGTGAACAAGGAAACGAAGCCATTGGATAAGACAAATATAAGATTTAAGGGATTTAAAAAAAGATATTAATATAAAATCATAAAAAGAGGAGGAAAAAATGAGCTCGAAAAATATTGAGAATGTACTTAAGTTAGCCAAAGATAAAGATGTCAAATTTATCCGATTATGGTTCACGGACATTCTCGGTCAATTGAAAAGTTTTGCAATTACTGATTTAGAACTTGAAGGAGCATTAGAAAACGGAATGGGATTTGATGGTTCATCGATTACAGGATTCCAATCCATTGAAGAATCAGATATGATAGCTATGCCTGATCCTTCAACATTTCAAATGCTACCCTGGAGACCAAAAGAAAAGGCAGTAGCAAGAATGATTTGCGATGTGCTGGTGCCAGGAGGTGAACCTTACGAAGGTGATCCGAGATATATACTGAAAAGAACTCTGGCAAAAGCTAAGGAAATGGGATTCGACAATTTTTATTTAGGACCAGAACTTGAGTATTTTTACTTCGATTCACAGAATGCAAGAGAAGTATTGGATAAAGGTGGCTATTTTGATTTAACAACATTGGATGCAGCATCAGACCTAAGACGCGAAACTATTCTTG
>CAZYWQ010000609.1:0-1867 GCA_964651675.1 uncultured Candidatus Sumerlaeota bacterium
TCATAGGGGAGAGCGCTTAATCCACTTATAGCAATGATTATTACAAAAGGTGTAAGCATCCATATATCTACAAGGACGACAGTTAAAAATGCAGTGCTCATTTCTGTATGCCATCCAAGTCCATGAATACCCAGCAAATTCAATATGTAATTAACTAATCCAAATGCAGGATGAAACATATATTTCCAGATCAAACCTGCGCATACAGGTGTTATCATCATTGGAATAATAATGATACTCCTTAGAAATCCTAATCCAAATTTTTCTTTAGAATATAGCAATGCTAAGAGTATACCAATAACCAGCTCAGCAATTGTCACCAAACCTGCAAATGAAAAAGAAATGATAATTGCATTAATAAACTGTTCATCTTGAAATAAATCTATGTAATTCTTTAATCCAATAATCTTGGTCGTTACATTCGGTAAAAAAAAGTTTGTATTTGTAATGGAGAGATAAAGAGAATAGCAAAGTGGATACATATACAAGCCGAATAATACCACCATTGTTGGAATTAGAAGGATTACGGCAAACCGCTTATTACTAGCTTCTAGAGAGACATTTTTAAGCATACTATAAGTTCCTAATAAAATTGTTTGCCAAAATATTCATATATAATTGATGTGAATAACAGAATTAAAAATGGATCGCATTCTAATAAAAATATGAATCTTATATTATTACTCATTTTTAAAGTAGTCAAGTTACCCTAACAATAACATTCCCATACATTTATTCGAAAGCATAATCTTATATACCAGTTAGATTGTTTAATATGTTTATTAGCAACTCATCTAGAAAATAATATAGTGCACCTCTTTAAAAGATTGTTGTTAAATATTATAATTTTTTAGAGATGCACTATCTTTTAAAAACACCTATATCTTCTGACTATAGAGTCTTTTCAACCTTATTTGAGATAAACGCGTTTCTAACCGTATATAATTATTTTACCCTTTCATATGCACCGACTTCTATCATCTGTTTTTTAATCTCTTTGGCAGCTTCATCAAGGGCCTCTTTACCTGTTTTCTCACCTATAATCACTTTCTGTAATTCAACATTGAGCACTGTTTGAACTATAGCTACCTCAGGTAAAAACAGCTCAGGTAATGTTTCAGATGTTTCAATCATTTTTTTAGAAATTTCAAACTCTGGATGTAGCTTGTAAATCTCTTCATTTTCAAAATTGGCCTTTCTTGCCCCTAATTTAGCCCCAATATCCATTGTACACTGTTTATACTCATTTTCCGTATTTGTGATCCAAACAATAAATTCGTATGCTGCTTCCTTGTTTTCACTAGCTTCATTA
This sequence comes from uncultured Candidatus Sumerlaeota bacterium, assembly GCA_964651675.1. Taxonomy (GTDB): domain Bacteria; phylum Sumerlaeota; class CAZYWQ01; order CAZYWQ01; family CAZYWQ01; genus CAZYWQ01. The sequence continues at coordinate 1,313 of CAZYWQ010000609.1, forward strand.
ATACCAATCACCCAAGCACCAATCTCCATTCTGTTTTCTTCATATATTGGTCTTGGTGCATACTCATTATATTTTGGATTCAATGCTGGGGAAAGTGTTTCAGCCCAAGCATAAGTCATGAATACCTTACCCAGACTCATTCCATCATTCACTTGATCCCAGCCCATAGTAAGATATCCTGGATATACATAACCATCATCGCACAATCTTTTTAAGTCCTCAATTGCACGTATTCCTGCCCTACTATTGAATCTGGGTTCTAATTTATTAGTAAACAAATACGAATATGTTTTTGAAGCATCAGCTGGTACTGTTCCGGTTAAATATCTCAAGATCCATTGATCCCAAATAGCACCACCGGAATCCATTGTTAGGCTACAGCCCCAAAAATCAGTCTTACCATCATTATCAGTATCGCGAGTAAAAAACTCTGCAATATCATAGAATTGATCCCAATGTGTGGGAGGAGCTAATTCATACCCGTATTTTTTCTTAAATGCAGCTTTCTCCCCAGGATCATTCATCAAATCAGTCCTAAACTGTACAGGACCAACA
>CAZYWQ010000610.1:0-1847 GCA_964651675.1 uncultured Candidatus Sumerlaeota bacterium
GTACTTGCTATTGCTGAGGAAATTAAACGGGAAATAGTTATACCTGCAGCCACAGTGCCAATACCTTCCGGTCTCTTTAAACCACCTTTTTATTGGGAATCTGAAAGGGCTTTAAGACGTGCTATACTACATTTTCGAATTCGGGGTTTGTAATGAATTTATGCTTTGATTAACACAGTTTTATAATTCGTAACGTGCTTTTTTATGAATTGCTTATTGTTGGAAAAAATCCCTACTATCAGGATAAACGTTATTTCTCGTATTAGTGAATTGTATTAGTTATAAAGAATCTTAGGTTAGTTATTGTTTATATATCAATCCCCATAGTAGCTCTAATCAAGAGTCCGATTAGGAATGAGAGGAAGGCAATGCCGAGACTGAGCGTGGACATTTCGAGGAATCGCTTTTTGAATGAGTAGTCTTTTGCTACGGAAATGTAAAAGTTGAAGAAGAAAATAATCAGTAATGCAATCACTAATGTGAAAATCAGACAGAGGAGATATTGTTTCAAGACAAGATAGGGTGCAATTAAGAGGATTACGGTGATGATGTAGGCGATGCCTGTGTATATCGATGATTTGAGGGCGTCTTTTCCGTCTCCTTCGGATTTTGTTGAGAGATATTCCGAGGCTGCCATTGAGAAGGATGCTGCTATGCCTGTGATTAGTCCTGCTAATGCGATGAGTCGCGTGTTCTGAAAGGCAAAGGTGAGTCCTGCTAATGCTCCGGTTAATTCTACTAACGCATCATTTAATCCTAATACAATCGATCCGACATAGTTCAACCGCTCTTCTTCGATGAGGTTTATTAGTTCTTTTTCGTGCGAATCTTCGTCCTCAACTATCTTCTTCGCTTCAGGAATCGCTTCGATTAGTTTCGTGTAGTTGACCTGTGCTTGCTCTTCGCCTTTTTCCATCAGTTTTATACCGAATGTGATTCCGAATATTTTCGCTATCCAATAGGATTTCAGGATTTTCCATCTACTCGGCTTGATTTCTGTTTTTGTGTATTCAGACCAGAATTTGTAGTGCTTGAGTTCATCATCTGCTATCTTCTGGAGGACTTTACTGTTTTCTTTGTTCTTGATCGATTTTGCAAGTTTCGAATAGATGTGATGTTCAGTGATTTCATTTTTCTGGAAGATTAAGAGCTGGTCTAATAGGGCTTTGTCAATTTTGTTGTCGTTCATTTTGTTGGATGATTCTCCTCTTTGAAAATGATATTAAAAACATTTTAATTGAACCATAAAAGGATTGGATTGTATATAGAAAAAATAGAGAAAAGAATTTTATTAGATAGAGATGGACGGGAATGGACAGGAATCGACATAAAAAAAACAGAAAAGACTATTTAATCATTGTACCAGCGGGGAAAGATCATTGCTGTTTTGTTGTTTGTTTTTTTTGATAGATAATGAATTCTTAGGGCTTTGATTAGGAATTTTAGGCTGCGAAAAAAGAATCTTCGCTTGATTCTGCGTTTTCGAGTGTCTTTGTCAAAGATGTCTCTGAGCCATTGCGCTATTCTTTTGGGTCGGAAGTCAAATAGACAGCAGAGATATAAGTATAAACTGCTTCGCTGTTTTTCTTTGGAGTTGTCAGGTGGTGAGATAAAGTCGAAATGTCGCAAATTTTTCCCTTCATTATCCCATATTTTATCGTTCCAGTACGGAGTTCCTGGCAGTGGTGTAAATGGAATATAAAATGGATAATCCAGACCTAATTTGAATGCGGTATCTTGCATCGTCCAGATTGTTTTTAGTGTTTCGTTGGGAAATCCGTAGATGAAGGAGCCAATGATAAGAACATTCGGATATTTTTGTCGTAGGATCGAGATGGCTTGTTGGA
>CAZYWQ010000611.1:0-1846 GCA_964651675.1 uncultured Candidatus Sumerlaeota bacterium
CTTCTAAAGACTTGTTATGAATACCTTCTCTTTTTACAATAGCAACTGCTCTTGAAATCCCTGATTCTGCCAGATAAAGGGCTTTTAAACGCCGAGATTGGTCTACGCCTCGACTATATGTATCCGTAATTCCAGAAAGTAAGCTCGCAATTACTCCCCAAAAGACAATACCTAAAACCAAAATCCAAATTATAAAACCGACTCCTCTTTCATTTTTCGAGCGTGCTACTGAAGATTTCATCTATTCATCCCTCCGCCTAAATTTGCTGAGGAATTCGTTTTGAAATTCCTGATAGTGTCCTGAAATTTTGTCTGTGCAACTATAGACCAACTGATTAAGTTGCCATCCCTACTGAAATTCGCATAGTTAAGATTATCAACTAAAGTGGTCTTGTGTCCACTTGACAATCCAGTATAAAATATCTGCCTAATTAACTTATCTCTTTCCTTATTATAAACCACAAAGGATGGTGATTGATTTTTAGATTCATCAGAAGAAGAATTATACTTCAATATCAAACATTCTTTTCCTTCCGTAAAATCATTAAAAGAGTTTACGGTTTCAGAAGCATTTTTTATATCCTTAAACATCGCCTGATTTACCAAAATAATCTGTTGTCTTGCGGTCATATCTTCCGCGCCTACACGACCTTCCCGAAACACCAGAATGGTCACATGAAAGAGTCCTGTGAATGCAAAAGACAAAACCGCAACTACTATCAACAACTCTATAAGCGTGAATCCTTTTTTCAAATGCCTCATAATAATTCTCTTGTTACATATCTAAGTTTTTTTTCTTATTCTCATACTTATTATTAACTACCAGCGTCGATATTTCATATTCAATGGGATGTCGCACATCCCGACGAGTAGCGTTCACTCTAACTTCCTTCAAATCTTCATACTCAGTATCTTCAACTGTGACGACAACACTATCATTCGGTAACAGATTTGCCTCTTTTTCATCATACTTCCCTGGTTTAAGCATATCGAAGGGCTTCGATTTCCACCTTTCCATAATTCCTGCCGATGCTGAAGTTAACCTTATAACAGTATCCGTTCTATATTGCATATTTTTCAGCGTATTGACCCCTGAAACAACACCAAGCACCACAATAGTAGTCAACGCAACACTACACAGCATCTCTATTAAGGTTACTGCTCTTAATCTCTTCATTTTCTAAACAATTTTCCTCCAACTGTTATTAATGAATAAGCTTAGGAATCATAAAAAGTGGCATATACATCGATATTACAATAAATCCAATAAAAACACCTAATATAACAATCAAAAAAGGTTCGAGCAGAAAAAAGGTGTTTTTATAATATTCAAAATTATCATCATAATAACCTGCTATCTCAATAAGAGTATCATCCAGATCGCCCCTTGCCTCTGCTTTTTCAGCCATCCAAACAAATGAACGACTGAACAGACCACTTGCAGTCATACCTTCGGAGAACTTTTTCCCTTGTGCAAGCTGACTCGAAATAGAACCTGCCATTTTCTTTCCAAGAAGACTCTCAACAGATGTTGAAGCAAGGATCAGGGCTTTTTGAATATCGACTTTTCTCTTTAGCAAAACACCAATTGCCCTGCAAAATCTCCCAAGTGCATCAAGGTAAATTGCTCTTCCAATAACCGGTGTCATCAGTAATAGATTTGTCTCAAAAACCTTACCTTTTTGAGTTCGCCTGAAAAGAGCATAACAAATAACCACAACTGCTACCGCAACAAGAACTCGAATAACATTTGCTCGTAGAAACTCATAAGATAACAGAACAATCTCCGTTGATCTGGGTAAATTCCGCGCACCAAGTTGACAAAAAATAGTACGAAACTTTGGGA
>CAZYWQ010000612.1:0-1836 GCA_964651675.1 uncultured Candidatus Sumerlaeota bacterium
CCAGAACCCAGCCAGGCCTCTTCATCGCCGCCAATTCCATGAAGTAAGTACAGCACAGGATAATCTATCTTACTGTTTTCGTAGCCAGGAGGAGTGTAAATGGCTACTCTTCTCATTTTTCCATTTCCCGGAGAATCATACCACCTGAATGCGACCGTACCGTGAGGGACTTTGTTAACCTTGTATAAGTCGGCCTGCACTCCTTCGACGAGAAATATGTTGGATACACTGGCAACGTCCCGGATGATATGTGCATTCGAAGGATCAATCGTTCTTGCACCATCAACGAAAAAAGAGTATCTGTATAAATCCGGTTTCAAAACCTCCGTGGTGTAGGACCAGATTCCCTCATTTCCCAGTTGCATCTCTTTTGTAGATGGGCTCGAAAATACCTGACTTGGTATCCAGTCACCTGCGATGCTGACCTTTGAAGCTTCGGGTGCCCTTAGCCGAAAGGTTACGGTATGATCCGTGTGTATTTCAGGAGAAGTAACCTGATTTCCCCCGAATAAATCCTGCTGTGCATACAACGAACAGCTGGTTATCCCAAAAAGCAAAGTAATTAGAACATGTTTCATGATTTATAGATGATTGATGGTTAATATCGAATTCATTTTATATTCTTGTTTAAACTTTTCTTGAATGGAATTTTTATGATGCAAATTTCATTGGTTTCCGTTGAATAGTTCTTATACAAATTACTGTTTTACTTACCATTATTACTGATTTTTATATCTTGATTAAAATATTTTGTAAGAGAGTGTTAACTTTGATCCGAAATTATAAAAAACCTTGTCATGGATAATATTTTCAGACTTGATAATATTACAGACTATAATAGAATATTGGGTCAGGAGACCTTGCATCCCCTTGTAAGTGTAATAGATTTCTCTAAATGCAAACCGGTTAAGCATGGTACAAAGCATGGTTCAGTAAGTTTTGGTTTTTATGCTATTTTCCTAAAAGATGTCAAGTGCGGTGACATTAAATACGGGAGGGAATATTATGATTACCAGGAAGGTACCCTGATTTTTTTTGCGCCAAATCAAGTGATTCGTTTCGAAACCAGAGGTGGGAATTTTGAGCCCAAAGGGCATGCGTTACTTTTTCATCCGGATATTATTCAAGGCATGACCCTGGGGCGTAAAATAGAAGATTATACATTTTTTTCTTATGAGACCAAAGAAGCATTACACCTGTCTGAACGGGAAAGAAATTTCATTCTGGACTCTTTATCCAAAATAACCTATGAAATTGAACACGGTATTGATAAACACAGTAAAGAATTGATTGTAAACAACATAGAATTAATGCTGAATTATTGTGTTCGATTTTATGATCGTCAGTTTCACACAAGAGACAATGTTAACAGGGGAATTATTGAACAATTTGAAAAATTATTAAAGGAATACCTTAATTCTGAAAAACCACAAAAAATAGGGTTTCCTCATGTTAGTTATTTTGCCGAGAATTTACACTTGTCTGCCAATTATTTCGGTGATCTTGTAAAAAAAGAGACTGGCAGGTCGGCTCAGGAATATATCCAAATGAAGCTTATAAATGTAGCAAAAGATATGGTATTTGATACCAGTAAATCAATAAGTGAAATTGCTTATGAATTAGGGTTTAAGTACCCTCAACATTTTAGCCGGATGTTTAAAAACCAGGTAGGAATGTCTCCTGCTGAATTTAGGTTGATGAATTAAATCCACGAAAACATCCATTCACTATCTCAGAATTATTCCCGGTCACGGGAAGTGATTATTACTACCCAGTAAATTAGCATTAATGTTCCTGAAGGCATACACTGGTTTGTCCGATCGTAAACTGATTGAA
>CAZYWQ010000613.1:0-1833 GCA_964651675.1 uncultured Candidatus Sumerlaeota bacterium
GAAATATACAACTATTCTCATAAAACTTTTCCTTGACACTTATTCATTTATTCACATTTTAATTGTGTCAGCATTTTTGCAACTTATAATAATTTTTTTTCCGTGATTCTATAATTCCATGTTTCCGTGATAAAATTTGATATCATAATATCGCTGCATAAATGCGACCGCTACAATATTGTTTTTTAACAATTGCCAATGAAAAATATATGGAAACAAACTAATGCCAAGACGAAATGATATAGACAAAATATTGATTATCGGTTCAGGACCGATTGTGATTGGTCAGGCGTGTGAGTTCGATTATTCAGGAACTCAGGGTTGTAAGGCACTCAAGCTCGATGGTTTCGAGGTTGTTCTTGTCAATTCCAATCCAGCTACTATTATGACAGATCCTGCCTTTGGAGATGCGACTTACATCGAGCCTTTAACCACTGAAATCATCGAGAAAATCATCGCTAAGGAAAAACCTAAAGCAATTCTACCAACTCTCGGTGGACAAACCGCTCTCAACATCGCATCAGACCTTGCTAAAAAAGGTATTCTCGATAAGTACAATGTCGAACTGATTGGCGCTAAAGCAGAAGCTATAGCGAAAAGCGAGGATAGACGACTTTTCAAAAAGACAATGGAAGAATTGGGTCTCGATTTACCTAAAAGTGGATTCGCTTATTCTCTTGCAGAGGCAAAAGAAGTAGTCAAAGATATCGGATTCCCAGCCATTATCAGACCTTCTTATACTCTCGGAGGAACTGGTGGAAGCATCGCTTATAATATGGAGGAATTCATTGAGTTTGCTGAACGAGGATTAAGTTTGAGTCCGATTAGTGAAATTCTCATCGAGGAATCTGTTATCGGATGGAAAGAATTTGAGCTGGAAGTAATGCGTGATTTATCGGATAATGTTGTCATCATCTGTTCAATAGAAAATGTCGATCCGATGGGTGTTCATACAGGTGATTCGATAACAGTTGCACCTGCTCAGACACTCACTGACAAAGAATATCAGAGGATGCGTGATTGGGCAATACAAATCATCCGTGCAATTGGAGTTGATACTGGTGGATCGAATATTCAGTTTGCCATAAATCCTGAAGATGGCAGGATGGTTGTGATCGAGATGAATCCGAGAGTATCGCGCTCTTCAGCTTTGGCAAGTAAAGCCACTGGATTCCCTATTGCCAAGATTGCTGCTAAATTAGCGGTCGGTTATCGACTTGATGAAATTACAAACGACATCACTAAAGAAACACCTGCCTGTTTTGAACCTACTATCGATTATGTTGTGGTAAAAATTCCGAGATGGGCTTTTGAAAAATTCAAAGGTGTGCAACCGATTCTTGGCACTCAGATGAAATCTGTCGGTGAAACTATGAGTATCGGCAGAACCTTTAAGGAAGCTCTCCAGAAAGGTTTCCGTTCACTCGAAATCGGTCGAGATGGTTTTGGAGGCGACGGAAAAGGTTTTGATGAAATCGAAAATCTCGAATACAATCTCCGAATGCCTCATCCTGATAGATTGTTTTATATGAAATCAGCGTTCAAAATAGGACTTTCGTTAGAGATGCTTTATCAGCTTACAAAAATCGACCCGTGGTTTTTAGAACAGATTAAGGAAGTTGTGGAATATGATAGAAAATTAATCGGTTACAGAAAACAAATCAAAAAGAATGGTCTTGATTACATTTCTCCTGAAGAGATGTGGGAGATTAAGAAACTCGGATATTGCGACACACAACTCTCGTTTCTTCTTAATGTTAAAGAAGATTCCATCTACGATTATAGAAAGAAACATAACATCAAGGCTTCATTTAAGTCTGTAGACACCTGTGC
>CAZYWQ010000614.1:0-260 GCA_964651675.1 uncultured Candidatus Sumerlaeota bacterium
CCCATATCCATTCTTCCCGTGCTCTTCCTCGTGTCGGGGATTCTGCGGTTTATCGCGTCCGGCCTTCTGCTCCACAGGTTTAAAGAGGTTCGGCCTGTAGAGCCGATCAGTGCTGGAGGGCTTATATTCCGAGTCAGCCACTTGAAGCCCATTGCCGGAGCAAGCTTCAGCCTTTTTACGGGCATTTTCAGCGGTCACAGGGCCGATATTCCAGGCAAAAGAAAAGGAACAAAAAAACGGGGCTGATTTTTAATAAAAAG
>CAZYWQ010000614.1:270-1828 GCA_964651675.1 uncultured Candidatus Sumerlaeota bacterium
GGCTAAGGGAATTGATAAAGGTTGTCAATTCAACACGATTTTCTTTAGCAATTAAATCGCTGAGTGTTTCCCAGGGCAATTTTACATCATTCATAAATAACCTCTTGAAATTATTTTGTTAACTAAAGATTGTTGTCCTCACACTGAGAGACAGGCATCCTTTTAAGGTGAGACCTCTAGCGTAACTTCCACGTCCTGCCAGCGTTTGTCATAAGGCTGAATGTTCGCCGGAGCAATGATTATACAATAAAGAGTTGTCGTTTTTTTAATATTTTCGAGATAAATCGGTGTGGTAGTCACATTGATAAGTGAAACTTTATCTTTCAAATACTGAAAAAATTGGCACTAAACGGTTCATTAATCCACTTTTTTTAATGATTTCGGAAATAAAAGTTCTAATAGTCCGCCAAATCAGAATTTTAAATTCCATTTTAATGTTCACGTCAATTATCCAATAATTAACTGATTTTGCCTCTAATTTCGTTGTCGCAATAAGAATTAATAATTCCGAATAATTTATTGTTCGATATATATTTGGCTATAATATCAATATATTATACAGTAGGCATATTAAATGCATTAATAAAAGTATAATTTAAAAAGCTTTAATTAATCTGGAGGTATAAAAAATGCAAAAAAGAAAGAAGTCCATTGCAATCGTATTTTTCATATTAACCTTTATCACAATGCTTGCTGCTCCGAATACAAGCCTTGCATTGGATATGAAAATCATTGGAACAATATCCGATTATGGCACCATTACTACGGATTCTGGTGATGAATATTATATCGACGAAAATGAGAAAAGTTTTGAGTTGATGGATAATATTGGTAAAAAGGTGATAGTGGAAGGCAATGTCGTTGAAGAGGATGAAGAAAAAACTATTACTATAACCTCATATAAAATAATGGAAGATGAAGACGACGAAGAAGAATAAATCTATACTTCAAGATATTCTTATTCAATAGAGGGCGGCATAAGCCCCCTCTATTATCAACTATATTAGCGGATGCCTTTGCAATACAAGCTGTTTTTTTTCATGGTAAGATTAGAGAAGATTACTGATATTATAAATAAGTTGTATTTTGATAAAATTTGCATAAAGATTTTAAATCGATAAATTCTCAATCATTCTCCTGAAGATGTCTTTCACTTACGCGTCTAAGTTCTCGTATAGTAAAATCAATATCCATGTCCTTTAGGAGCGGAAGAGCGTCCCTGGCCCTTTCGACAGCTTCATACTCAAGTATCGTCTGAAGTATCTCTTCACCTGTTTCCGCTACCACGGCAGAGAGGGCGGCGGGTGCCACTACAGTGCTCCCACCCCAGAAACTCCAACCATGTTCGGTGCCCACCCTGTTTGCAAAGATAACATAGGCACCATAAAATAGGGCAGGTGTCCTTATCAGCATATCCCACGCGCGAGGATGCATACCCTCTGTATCCAAAGCCGAATTTGCAATTACAACAAAAACATCCGCATCATCACTTGCAGCTAAGTGCCCCATGGAAGGGTACCAGAAATCATTACAGATAAAAATAGCGAACCTGAATCCC
>CAZYWQ010000615.1:0-1818 GCA_964651675.1 uncultured Candidatus Sumerlaeota bacterium
CTGCTGATCCCTGGATTTGCTGCGATGAAGATGGAAATTTAATGAATGCTCAATCAGCAGGTTATTGGTATCTATCGCCTAACATTCCTGAAGTTCAATCTTACCTAAGAAAAATCATTATGGATGTAGTGAATCGATATGATATTGACGGAATTCACCTCGATAGAATCCGCTACCCTGGACCTCAATACAGCCACGATAAATGGGCTAAAACCCGATTCTATGGTCGAGGGAATCCAAACCGAAAAGAATGGGCAGATTGGCAACGCGAACAACTGAATAAATTTGTCAATGATCTCTATGCCGAGATTATGTCGGTAAAACCTAATATAATTGTCTCTTGTGCTGCCTGGGGAATTTATAATCGTTATCACATTGAAGGTTATTATGGTTTCAGCAGCGGTTATCATGACTATTTCCAGGATACCTGGGAATGGATCAAATTAGGAGCAATGGATTTACTAATGCCTATGATTTATTGGAATATTCCCGATCCTAAACCAAATTATAACGAATTAGTCGATGATTTCGTCGAAGGAATCGGTGCAGATAGATTTGCTGGTGGTCAGAGAATGTATGGTGAATGGGAAGTAGAAGAAAATATCGAAGAGATCAAATATAGTCGAGATAAGAACATACTTGGCACAGTAATTTTCTCTTACAGTTCTGCAAAAGAGAAAGGTGCATTCGATGAATTTAAAACATCTATCTACAAAGATAAAGCACCTCTACCAAAGATTATGAATAAAATTGGGTCTTCTAAAATGAAAGATATGGAAACTATGTATATCGATTTTTCACCAATAGGAGGAATTGTTTTAGGAACTGTAACTGATGAAGATGGCAATCCACTTGTTGATGCCTGGGTTTCTTTAAAAACAATCTCCGATGATCCCAAAAAAGAAAAAGTACTAAGAACCTGGACAAGCGGTGCGGATGGACGATTTGCCTTTCTAAAAATCCCACCATTTCCTGTAAAAGTAGAAGTCGAGTATGATGGTGCCGAAAAAACTATTATTGATAATATCCATTTATTTCCAGGAATGGTCTATAAAATAAACATCGCTATTAAAGGTGCAAAAGAAGCAAGTGAGCAGGTTTTCTTCCATATTTTCTCACCCGAAAATGGCTCCGAAACCTTTAGTAAAGAAGCACATTTATTAGGACGAACAATGCCTGAGAATAAAATAAAAATCGGTGACAAAGAGGTCGAAGTTTTCTCTACAGGCGCCTTTGTATTAGATAACATTCCTCTTGAAATTGGTGAAAACAAAATCGAAATCTCCGCAATAAATCCAGAAGGCAAAACTACTACTCGCACTATATCAATCACCAGAAAAGAACCTGAACCCAAAGAAAAAATAACCACTCTTGAGATAATTCAACCATCAGAAAATCTTTCACTTTTGCCAGAGGATGTTCTCGAAATCAAAGCGAAGGGTCCTGCAGGATGGAAAGGTTATGCAAAATGCTGGAACAGGAAAATAGCCTTAACTGAATTACTTGACAAAGACAATCAACCTACTGGCATTTACTCCGCAACTTTCAAAATTCCATATAATTTCTCAAAGAAACCTTCACCTGTTACAGTCATAATCAAAGAGAAAAAGTGTCTTAATCCATTTGTAAAAAGACTTAAAACAAAATCAAAAGCGAAAGTTGAAGTATGGAATTCCAAGAAAATTCTTATCGGTGAAACAGTTGAGGACAAAGTAAGTATCTCTTTTGGAACACATTATGTAAGACTCGGTGGACCCTATTTGGCAGAAGTTCCTAAAGGTGCTCAATTCGAAATAGTTGGCAAACAAGGTAATACAT
>CAZYWQ010000616.1:0-1799 GCA_964651675.1 uncultured Candidatus Sumerlaeota bacterium
CCAGGCATTGGATTACGCAATGATTACTTTTGGTGATAAATTTGGATGGGAGCATTATAAGAAACTTGCGAAAGCTTTTCAGAACGAACTCGATCCGCTTTTTTCATTTGAAGATGATGGAGTGACACCTATAGAACGAAGTACTTATATCATAGCGGCTTTAGGTGTGGCTTTTGAAAAGGATTTTAGAGGCGATTTCAAGAGACTCAACTTTCCTATTGATGAAACTTTATATGCAAAAATCACAGCAGTACTTTATGATTATATTTATGGGAAAAAGACACAGAAGGATTTGCAGGTTAATCAGTAATATCAGTATAATAAATAAATCTCAGTGACTTTGCATCCTTGACTCAAAACAGATTCTGCCAATTTGCCTTCTGGTGTATATCCCTTTTGATATCCTGAAAGTTTGTCTTTGACCCAATCCGGACTGGAAGGATTGGTGATATCACTTTCCAAATAAGGTATCCAGTTCCACCAGAAAACGCCTTCTAACCATTCCTTTCCTTTAAAGGCACGATAGAAGGCTCCATAGCAGCGTTTTTGACTTTCTTCACTTACAGGACGGTCTACTGAATAATCCCAAGGATCGATATGACACTTAGTAATGCTCCTATAACCAACTTCACTTACCAGTACTGGTTTCTCATAAATTAAATGTATTTCTTCAATAATCGATATTGGCAGTTGCCACTCCGCAACTAATTGATCAACTGTTGGTTCGTCTTCGGAACCGAGTGAATAATAAGCATCTATGCCGATATAATCCAAAGCTTGCCAGAAAGGTTTGAACCAGATTTTCTGCTGAACGGAAGGTACATTTTGCCAGTGTTGTCGATCCGCACAATAAGAAAGTTTTCCATTATAGGTGTTCCTAATTTGATTGATATAGCTTATCCAGTGGGGGATTGTCTTACCATCATCCCTTGATAGAATTTCAACATATTCTGTTCCGATGAAGACCATATCTATATTTTCAGCAACTGCAATTGCAACATAGTGATCTATAAATTGTTTGTAGGATGAAAACCAGTTGTTGAAAAATTCATCAAAATCTTCATTGGATACGCCTCTTCCAATATGTCCTCGCCATTCTCCGTTTAATAAATCAACATGGGGTTTAAGAGCTATCTTGAGGTCCTGAGCTTTCGCATCGCTGATAGCTTTGAGGAGAGCTTCATCAGTGGGTGATCTTGAAGAATCAGCAGCGATGGATGTTGCTGATTCGTTCTCCTGATACCAGGTGACCAGAATAGAAATCCAATTATTTTCCGTTTCTTTTATCTTGTTGATTGAGCGGGTTGAATATTCATTTAAATAATCATTGTGCCAGTATGAACAATAATTGATTCCGTTTATAAAAGAATCTTGATCTTCCTTTTTCTGTAAAACCTGTTGTGACTTTTGTGGGAGAACAGTTTGTGACATAAGGTAAAGCAAAGCGAAAATCATTATTTGGATAGTTCTAATATTTATTCGATAAGGGAGATTCATTTTGTTACAATCCTTTTATAAAAAACAAATAAATTTTCTCTTAACAAAACCTGCACTTTGCCCAACAATAACTATTTAACTGTCTAGTATTAGAGATTCACTCCATCCTTAATTTTTCGTTTTGTTTTAATAATTGTAGATCATCATTAATTTGTGATAATAATTTCTTAAGAAATGACAATAAGCTAATGTTTAGCAAATAATCTAATTCATCTTCCTTAAAATCCAATAAGATTAAGAACTCTTTTTTATTTTTTAAATCTTTCACAGCATGAATCTGATTTTTAGTTCCCCATTCGATG
>CAZYWQ010000617.1:0-1780 GCA_964651675.1 uncultured Candidatus Sumerlaeota bacterium
GTACTTGGTTGTCGATTTGGATGTGCTGCTCGATATAATTTTTATATGTTTGTATGGCGACCTGTTATTCATAAAGGAAAGATGCTTACAGATCGTTTATATAATTGGAAAGAAGGTGGTGTTCCTTTCAAATTTTGTAATGCTAAATATCGTTATGATAATTATTTTCTGATGGAACCAGAAATGTTTTATAATCCTGAGTGTGCTGAAAAGTACTTTCGGGATTTGATCGAAAAAGAAAATAAACATTTCTCAACACCTGTTATTCCACTGATGCAGGGTATGGATACTTCTATGCCAGATGCTTTGGAAGCTGATTTGCTCAAGGAGATAAAAAAGATTCTCAAAGATGGTGAAGACATAAAATTCTCTTCTATGCCTGAGTTTGTTAAAGCGTTAAGAAATGCTCTAAAGAATCGTAACCTCAAGGTATTAAAAGGTGAAATGCGCAGTCCTCTTATGATAAGTTTTTTCTCAACACTTGCCGGAGATGTAGTATCAGTACGACCTCGTCAGAAACAACTCTCCGAAAAAGCCGAACAAATCCTTCAGCGGTGGGCTGAACCTTTCTCAATACTTCTATGGACCTTAGGTGAAAAATTTCCTGCAAATTATCTTGAGATAGCCTGGAAATATTTACTTCAAAGTCAGGCTCACGACACTATCGGAGGGTGTGGTATCGATGCTATTGAGAAAGATAGTGAATATCGATTGAATCAGGTTATAAACATTTCAAAAATGTTATTGCAATCATCACTCGGAGCCATTCAAAAACGAATTGATACATCATTTTGCAAATCAAACGAAATAATCCTTACCGTGTTTAATCCATCTCCTTTCAATCGCAGTGAAGTAATAGAAGCCTTCGTAGATATTCCGGATGACTTGGGAATCGTTCATCTTAGATTATTCGATAACAAAGGTAAGGAAATCGACTTGTACGAAGGCAGTCGCAGAAATACTGAGAAAGTTATTCGCAGCTATTATGATCTAACAAATGCTCTCAAATGTAACGAAGTTAAAATTCAATTTGTTGCTAAAGATATTCCTGCATTGGGATATAAATCATATATTTTGCGTAATGGTGAACATATACCTTTACAAAAATCAATCGCAATATCATCCACAGAAATGGAAAATGAATTTTTAAATGTTAAATTCGATTGTGATGGTACAATATCTATTCTTGATAAACAGAATGGGAAAATATTTAAGAACCTTCACTCCTTTGAAGATAGTGGAGAAGCTGGTGAAGCCTGGACAAGACATTCTCCAACAAAAGATAAAGTAATTTCATCAATCGGTTCTCCAGTACAAATCTCGATTGAAGAAAATTCTCATTTGAAGGTAACAATTCATATCCAATATAAAATGATGATTCCCGAAGGGTTGGGTCATAACACAGATTATACCGAAACCTGGCGAACTGAATCAGAAAAGCCTCTGACAATTGATTCATATTTTACCTTAAGAAAAGGATGTCCATTCCTTGAAGTCGAAACGCACATTGATAACCAGCATAAAAATCATAGACTGAGAGTTTTATTCCCAACAGAATTAAAAGCCAGTCATTCCTGCGCTGAACAAGCATTTGATGTTGCCGAACGGATCATTGATAGAGATGAAACGCATCCTTATCGTTATGGAGTGAATCCAACCTATCCCCTACTCCGATTTGTGGATTTAAGTGATGGAGAAAATGGATTGGCGATTTTTAGTGATGGAATCAGAGAATATGAGGCGATTGATGATGAAAAAAGAACTATTGCATTAACACTCA
>CAZYWQ010000618.1:0-1770 GCA_964651675.1 uncultured Candidatus Sumerlaeota bacterium
CGATATCTTAAAAAGAGTATCATATACCCTTAAATCAACTAATTTTTGCAAAAAAGCTAATCCTTGTCAATCACTTTCTTAGATTGCTTTTATTAAAAAATAGCATAAAAAAGCTCTTCTAGAAAATCTTGTTAGTAACCACCACAACCACGTTTTGTTGGCTGAAAACGAGGGATTCTGAATATAAGTCTAGGAAAATCAGTTGGTTTGGATTTGGAGTTTGCAGTCGAACGGATGCCCTTCTTCTTTCTTTTTGTCCCTTGATTTCCATTTATAAGAGCTTGTAAATAAAAGAGTTAAATTTTTCTTATCTTATCGGTACTTATTGAAAAAAATAATTTAATATTCTAACGCCATATTTAACTTTAAAAAATAATCCTTTTAGATTATTTAGAAAAAATATTCGTGCCCGATAAAAGATAGACACAAAAAGGAGGACTAAAATGCCAAGATAAACTGCTGGGTTGTAATTAGTGACTTTTACTATAGGATGCAACTATTAAAGGGAAAATCCAATGAATGAAACATTAGAATCATTTAAAAATCAAGGGGATGAAATTGCCGGATAAGAATATAACAATAATGGTCGTGGAAAATTTCATTCCGATGAAAGGGATAATTAAGAATATCCTGAGACAGTTAGGATACAGGAATATTATTGAAACGGGTGACGGGAAAATTGCTTTAGACATATTAAAGAAAGAAAAAATAGATCTTGTTATTTCAGAATGGGATACGCCTCAAATGTCAGGATTGGAGCTCTTAAAGGCCATGAAAAAAGATAATGAATTAGAGTCTATTCCTTTTTTGATAATTAACGGTATGGCAAATAAAGAGAATATAATAAATGCTGCCCAAGCCGGGGTTAGCGGTTATATCATAAAACCCTTTACAGCCGAGATAGTTAAGGAAAAGATAGACAAGATATTTTCTGGTTCAAAAAAATAAAGAAGGTTAATCTCTTATACGAATTCCTCTCTTAGCATAAATTATCCTATCAAATCCAAGCCATTGATCCAAAGCTTCTTTTGATAAAAAACATAACTTGACAATTCAAGAATAAGTTCATAAAATGTGAACGAAAAGTTTATAAATCATAAACACTTTGTTAATAATACAAAAACATGGAAAGTATATTTTCAACCAAGGAAAGAGTAAGAATCTTGGAGTCTGTTATTTTTAAAGAAGGCAGCCTTAGTGTAAATAATATAGCCAGAAAGCTTAAGCTGAGCAAGGCGATGATTTCAAAATATTTTAACATCCTGGTAAAAAAAAGAGTATTGAAAAGAAAGAATGAGAAATTTTATGTGGGCAATTCTTCCCTGGTAAAAGGTATAAAAATCCTGATCAATATAAAAAACATTGATGTAAAAATTTTCAAAAAATATCCATTTATTGTTTCAGCCGGTTTGTATGGAAGCCATGCCAAAGGTGAAAATACAGAAGATTCTGATGTGGATTTATGGTTAAGAATCAAGGAGGAAAAAGAAGAAAAATTAGCTTCGTTAACCTCTGAATTAAACAAAAAAATAAAAAATGTTAAGCCTTTATTTTTAACTGACAAGAAAATTACGACGTTAAAGGAAAAAGACAGGCTTTTTTACCATTCGCTTGCCTTTGGCTCAATAGTCTTATACGGTGATAAAGATGGCATTCAGCTATAAAGATTGTATAAAA
Source organism: uncultured Candidatus Sumerlaeota bacterium (assembly GCA_964651675.1). GTDB lineage: Bacteria > Sumerlaeota > CAZYWQ01 > CAZYWQ01 > CAZYWQ01 > CAZYWQ01. The sequence continues at coordinate 1,678 of CAZYWQ010000618.1, forward strand.
GAAGGTTTATTAAGAAAGATTCCTCCTTCAGTAGACAAGGCAAAGAGCTCCTTAAAGAAAGCGAAAAGCTGGCTGGAAGATGCCGAAAAGAGC
>CAZYWQ010000619.1:0-1331 GCA_964651675.1 uncultured Candidatus Sumerlaeota bacterium
CTTTTACCCACGATTAAAATCGTGGGTTACTAAAATATACAATGATTGTGCCACAGCTTCAGAGATTCGGAGCAACAAGAATCCTGAAAGGGATTAAAACATAGCCTTAAAGAATTGAAACTAAAAGAATCCTGAAAGGATTCTGTATATTTAGCCCAGCGTAATCACGCTGGGCATCGAAGATGAACACAATTCTCAAAGCCCTGTAGGGGTTTCGCAATTTGTGGACAGAAATTCTTGAATAATTATAATGTTGTGTTACATAATATTATAAGAAAGGAGTAGGATAATGGATGTTATTGAAGCAATTTATAAGAGAAGAAGCGTAAGGTCTTACAAATCAGATCCAATACCTGATGACATTCTTCAGCAGTTATTGGAAGTGTTAAGGGCTGCACCATCAGCGGCTAATAAGCAACCCTGGAAGTTTATTGTTGTTACTGATGAAAACTTAAGAAAACAATTAGTTAATGATTGTCGTGGACAGAAATTTTTAGGACAGGCACCAGTCGTTATAGTCGGTTGTGGCATTCCTGGGCAGGCATACATAGGTATAGGTGGTGATAGCAGTAGAGATGCAGTAGATGTGGATTTAGCTATTGCCATAGACCATTTAACTCTTGCTGCAGTTTCATTTGGATTGGGGACTTGTTGGATCGGAGCATTCACTGAAAAAATGGTTAAAAAAACATTGAATATACCGGATGATTATAAGGTTGTTGCATTAACACCATTGGGTTATCCCGAATCACCTGATTTAATTAGCTTTCTTGATAATTCGAAGAGGAAACCTCTGAGTGAAATTATAGTCAACAATAAGTTCTAAATAATTTATTTGATTGTAAGATAGCTTATTTTAATTACTCTTGAAATTGTTTATGTAAAATTATTTCTAATTGTAGTGTTGAACAAAGGAGAACGCTATGAATAACAAAAGAAAACCATTAACAAGACGGCAATTCCTAAAAAAAGGTACGATTGGAGCGATTGGTGCGGGAATTATAATGAGTGATGTTTCAAAAAATATAGTTTTCGCTGAGGAGACAAAAGATTCAAGCGAAAATGTCTCTGTCGAATATCGTCAATTAGGTAACACAGGATTAAAAGCTACCACAATTGGATTTGGTGCTATGAGAACAACAGAATCGGCTGTTATTCAGAAAGGGTTTGATCTTGGGATTAACTATATTGATACGGCTCATTGTTATATGGGTGGCGAAAATGAAAAGATTGTCGGGAGGGCTTTAAAGAATTATAGAGACAAAGTAATTTTAGCCACGAAGGTTCATAATGCGAAAAAGGAAGATATGAAAAAATCGGTTGAAGACAGT
>CAZYWQ010000619.1:1341-1768 GCA_964651675.1 uncultured Candidatus Sumerlaeota bacterium
ACCAAGCTTACAGACAGATGTAATAGATATTATCCAATTGCATAGTTTGACATCTTCTGAGCAGGTAAAAGACGAAGTTGCTATAGAGGCTTTGGCAGAGTTGAAAAAAGATGGAAAGGTGAGATTTACTGGAGTTACCACTCACTCAAATATGGTAACGGTTGTTGAAGCTGCGATTGAGACTAAGTTTTATGATGTTGTTTTAATGGTTTATAATTATAAGAGTTATAAAGCTATAGAAACTGTAATAGAAAAAGCAGCAAAGGCAGGATTAGCTGTTATTGCGATGAAAACGCAGATGGGTGGATACAAGACAGACGAAATGCAGGGATTAAGTCCGCATCAAGCATCTTTGAAATATGTCCTTATGAATGAAAATGTACATATTGCAATTCCAAGTATGGTTAATTTTGATCAAGTTGAAGAG
>CAZYWQ010000620.1:0-1764 GCA_964651675.1 uncultured Candidatus Sumerlaeota bacterium
AAATTATGTGGCTCAAAGCTTAGCTACTGGCAAAAGCAAGATGATTGGGCTTGTACTTATCGAGATTGAATCGTCTTTTTATCCTGATATTATCGCCACAATTAGTAATTATCTCGAAGATCGTGGATATATAATCATTTTATGCTCTTCTGAGAATGATATTAAAAAACAGCAAAAATATCTCAAGATGCTTACGGATAAAAAAGTTGAAGGAATTATTCTCAATCCTCTGAATGATAAACCCTATGTTAATGAAGAGAAATATATCAAAAATTTAGCTCAAAGGATACCCATTGTAACACTTTGCCATTCCTTTACTTTTCCCAACATTAAATATGTAAAAGTGGATAATGTATTAGGTGGTTATATAGCTACAAAACATCTAATAGATTTAGGACATAAGCATATCGTCTATGTATCCAGAGGTAAAAACAAGAAGGATCTGGAGTCTTGTGAGGAAAATCTATTGAGATATCAGGGATATTTAAAGGCTTTGGATGAAAACAATATTAAAAAGAATGGCGATATAATTTTCGGTGAAATTTATGATTATTATGAAACAGGAAAGCTTATTGCAAATAAGATAATAAAGCGAAAAAAGAAGGTAACAGGCGTATTTGCCTATTCTGATTTGATTGCGAAAGGTGTAATCGATGGACTGAGAAAAAATAATATTGCAGTGCCAAAAGATGTATCAGTTATAGGATGCGATGATTTATTAATCTCGAAGATTTTTTACCCATCATTAACTACTGTTTCACAGCCAAAGTTTAAATTAGGAGAGATTGCTGCGCGAAATATCCTACATATGATAAATGGTAAAGAAGTAGATAATCACCTTTTGATACCTGAATTAATTGTAAGAGAAACAACGGCGAATTTGATTAATAGAAAATAAGCCCAAGTTGAACAATAAGACAAAAAGGGCAAATTTTAATGAAAAATAATAAAAGCGCTTTTATTTGTCTTGACAAACACATATACAAGTCATATATATTACTGTAAAATTAGCTTTTTAAATAAAGCATCTATATATACGCTATATAATTAAGTATTCACAGAAATAGGAGGTGAAAGAATGAAAATAAAAGGATTTACCTTAATAGAGCTATTAATCGTAGTAGCTATAATAGCCATTTTAGCAGCGATTGCGGTGCCCAATTTCCTCGAAGCACAAACCCGTTCCAAAGTATCCCGAACCAAAGCCGATATGCGCTCATTAGCAACAGGGCTTGAGGCTTACGCTGTCGACTGGAATAATTATCCTCCAGGCACAACACAAACAAGTGGTATGTTCCCTTATGTTAGTCGTCTTATGAGATTGCAACCGCTGACAACTCCAGTATCATTTTTAACTTCCATATTCCCCGATATATTCAATAATAAGGATATGGATGATGCCGAAGTTGATGGAGCACCTGGATATCCAAGAACAGTTCCCGCAGTAGAAAGAAGAATCATAAATTACTGGGGTCCAATCTGGTGTGACTCTGCTTTATTCAGCACCACAATGATTAGTACAGCCTGGGCTGAATTACCCAATGAAGTAGAACAGAAAAATAACTGGATACTCTCTTCATTTGGACCCGATCAGGTTTACGATATAACTGCAGATGGTTATCCCAGTACTGTTCACATTTATAATCCCACAAATGGGACAATGAGTCGTGGTGATATTATTCGCTCAAAAATAATGAGTTACGATTAATATAATTTTAAAGCCCTGAAATATTAAAAAATACAATGTAGCAGTGTGATCTATCG
>CAZYWQ010000621.1:0-1759 GCA_964651675.1 uncultured Candidatus Sumerlaeota bacterium
ATATAATAGATGGAATGTCTTTCTTTGAAACAACAGCAAGAAATGCAACGTCAATAGTCGAAAATATAATTGGCTTCGAAAAATCACGATTTCTATTTAATGATTCAGGCGATTTTCCACCAAATAAAGACCAAAGTAATGAAGACTTTTTTGATGAAAATTCTGGCACGTCTGTCATTCTTATCGAAACTAATAATTTTTTTGAAGAATAGACAGCCATTACTAACACATAACCTACGCTAGCACAGAACGCATTTGTTTGTTCCTTTCATTGATCACCCCTTATGTTAAAAAGCAAGACATTTTTTATACATATTGTTGATTCTGTTCCCGATGCAATCAGCCTCTTATCAGTAGACATGACCATTACTGGACAGCTACATTTCCTTGTATTTTATTGTATCGACCGAGCGCGCAGTCTAGACTTAGCAGACAATAAGCTGCAGGGCGATCACAGCGCTTCTGCCCGGAAAAGGATTATTTTCGTGAACAGTTAACATAAATTAGGTACTTGTTCCAACAACACAACTCAGGTACGGTTGTTGATGTTTCAACACATACCGAATACGGTTAATGAGTTTCCGTGCAATTCTTATAATTGCTTTGCTCTTTGGCATTCGTTTACATAAATTCTCAAAAGATTGTATCAAGGCCGGATCTTTTCGAACTGCAATCCAGCTGGATTCAATAATTAGACTCCTCAAAAACGGATTTCGTCTTGATGATAGTCCTGTGATGATTGTTTTATCTCCGCTTGAATGTTCTCCTGGGACCAATCCAAAATAACAAGCAAGTTGGTCCAGAGCGGAAAAACGATGAATGTCGATTAATTCTGTCAGAATAACCATGGCCGTCAATATGCTAATTCCGGGAATTGTCATTAGAAGTTGGACACGCTTTTGATAGATTGGATCTTTGGAGAGTATTCTTATTTTTCTATTAAGGTTAGTGATAACTTCCCGTAACCACATGAGTTCTCTTAAGAGCGCTTTGATTGCTTCAGTGCCACTATCTTGAAGCGTTGTAATACCGTTTAGCCAGGAAGTAAACCGTTTGGACCAGTACCGTTCACCTATCCCCTTTGGGACCGGAATGCCGTAAAAATATAACAATGCCTTGATCTGATTTCTACAACGTGTTTGCTTTTTAACAAATGAGTACCGCATACGAACCAGCGCCCGATTTTCCACATCTTTTTGGGAAGGAACATAGATGGGTTCCAATTGACCATTTCTTAAATGATGAGCTAACTTCCGGGCATCAACTCGATCTGTCTTATGCACCTTTTCCTTCTGTTTACTCGGAACATCGGCTGGATTTACTACCAGACAATTGATGCCCAACTCCTTGAAACGATCATGTATCCAGAAACCACTAAAGCCAGCTTCATAAACACAGAAATACTTAGCTCCAGGAAAATTACGATGGAGATAGTGGACCAGCACTTCTGGATACGGTGGTTGATTGAAAGTCTTGTGTTCAAGGCTTTGTGTTAAAATACAAGTTCTCCAACTTTTTCTGGCAACGTCGATCCCAATAAATATTGGTTGTCCTTTAAAATTTAGTTTATTACATTGCTCCTGCATGGTAAGCCTCCTTTTCTTTCGGTTGGACAACTAAATTTACAAAGAAATGTTGAGGCTTACCTGCTTTTATAAACATAAGGTCTGGATTTCATAATCCAGGGCGGATAACTACGGAGCTTATGCTCCGAATTCTTATAGATACCCTCCCCGCGGGCTTGGCAGCTGCTGATATG
>CAZYWQ010000622.1:0-1752 GCA_964651675.1 uncultured Candidatus Sumerlaeota bacterium
ATTTGGCACGATTTTTTTTTGGGAAACCTCACAGTGTATATTGTCAGACTTATAAGACTATTGATTATATTGGAGGCGAGGATGTGGTTTCTGCCTTACTCAGAATTAATAATGTTATGTGCCATTGTGAAATCTCCAATAGATGTAACACAACCGTTTACATAGAGGGTACAAAAGGAGTAATTGAATTAGATATGAAGAATAATTTGCATATAATAACAGACAAAGTAACAATTATAAAAGACTGCAATGAATTATCTCCTCATTATTCCTGGGTCAGCCCTGAAGATTTAGAGTACAATGGAGCTGCTATGATACATAGCATTGTGGCTTGCAACGCTCATCTACTAAAAGCATTAAAAACAGATAGACTCCCAGAAACTACAGGAGAAGATAATCTGAGAACTATGCGTCTTATGTTTTGCGCGATTGATTCAGCAGATAAGGATAAGCTTATTTATTTAGATAAAGATCCGCTTATCTCATAACGACTCCATTTAACAAACCAACCAAAGTTATTTTTACGTCCATAGTCCTTCGTAATATACCAAAAAAATATCTGCGCTTGACCCATATAGCTGTTCATTAGTATAGCGAACTTCGAGTTTGTTTTTCGCTTATAAAGAACTTTTTTTTACCTAAATTTATTTTTTTAATGGGTTTATAAAACGAAGTACGCTAACATAAGGTTAATTTATCTTTAATCATTATATTTTTGGTTTAAATCATATGAATCTTGGCATTTGTTTTATCAGAGCGAACTTCGAGTATTATTTTTTACTGAAAACATACATGTTTCTTAACAAAATGTAACTTATATAATTGATTTATACTACGAAGTTCGCTAACATAAGGTTACACTTTTTCGGTCAATTGCTTTTTGATTTAAGATTTCTTAAACTCAACATTCGCTCTATTAGTGTTACCAGACCATCATGACAGCATCCAGAGATATCAGATCAATTCTTCTCCCAAACCTTGCCCTCCTTACCACAGTTTCCTTCTGGGGACTCTCGTTCGTGAGCTCCAAGTTCATACTGAACACAGGATTTCCCCCGCTTACACTTGCTTTCTTCAGGTTTTTCCTCGCCTCAGTAATTATCTTCCCAATAAACAGGGTTATAGAACCTGGAAGCAAGATTCAAAAGAAAGACCTCCTTCCACTCATCGCTACGAGCCTCTTTGGGATCACTATCTACTTTTTTTTCGAAACTACGGGTATAAAGCTCACCTCAGCCTCGAATGCTGCGCTGATCATTGCGAGCATTCCCATATTCACTATTATTGCTGAGTACGTATTCTACAAAACTGCTATTCAGTGGTACAGGGTTCTGGGAGTATTACTCTCAATAGGTGGTGTGTATCTCATTATATCGAGGACTATAGAGGCACAGCTCTATCCCAGGGTTATCAAGGGAAATCTCTTCATGCTCGGCGCCTGCCTGTCCTGGGTAGGTTATATTGTAATCAGCAAGCGTCTGCGGGAACGCCTCTCCGGAATAACATGTATTACCTATCAGTTTATCTTCGGAACGATATTTCTTTTACCTCTTGCTCTACGTGAATTTCGCGGATGGTTTATACCCTCGCCACTTGCAGTGCTTAACCTTCTCTATCTTGGAATTGCCTGCTCTGCCCTCGGCTACTTCTTCTACCTCTATGGGCTTTCAAGGCTCGAACCTGTTACCGTTTCTACATATACCAACCTTGTTCCTGTTATCGGGACAGTTGGGGGAGTATTTATCCTGAAGG
>CAZYWQ010000623.1:0-1751 GCA_964651675.1 uncultured Candidatus Sumerlaeota bacterium
ATTTTCAACATAGCGGACTTCATCGAAGTGCCCATAAAATTACTTATTGCAGACATATCACAATATAGATTTGGATAGCAGCTTGTTAACATAGCGGTTTCTTCACAATAAGGAAATCCAGCATGCGTGAGCACTACTTTTGTTTCCTTGATCTCATCAACAGCCAGAATATCCTGCATAAGAATTGGATTTGCCTTTTTTAAATCAAGTGTCGGAGCGCCTCCCATCCCGGTATGGAACTGCATGGGAACATCATTTTCCCGGCACTTCAGAAGCGTCACAACCACAAAATAATCGCGTAATATCTTTTCGTCAGACCCTGGTGGATTCTTTGTATAATCCTGATACGGTTTTTGAATAAACCTGTTATAAGCCTCTTCAGCTTCTTTTTCACTCCACTTCTTTATTTCCAAACCTGTTGCGTACGCAATAATGGATTTAAATGCAATTACTTTTTCAACCTTAATGGATTTTTCTATCTCATTGTTGAAGAATTCCCTGGCTTCATCAAATGTTTTTGGAAATTTCTTAAATATTTTATATACAATTGGCTCAATCCTGCATATCGGATATATCTTAAATTGAACAAACTTTCTGAAATAACCCAGATCTACACTATACCCAAGAAATTCCTCATGTGGAAATCCTGTATCTAAAATCAGCGCTTCGATATTCACCGATTTAAAGAGTTTTTGTATATACTTTTTGGGATCATTTCTATATTGCCTGTCCCTCTCTTTCGATATTTCATCGAAATCTTCACTAGTGCATCCCAGAAACTTACCCAATTCACTAATTACTTTGTAACTAAAAACAGTATTCGTGGTTAATTCTAATGAAGGTTCCCACATAGATAGGCTGAAATGCAATCTGAAATCACCTTCATCTCTCGCTGGATCGAAAGGATGGCAATGTGAATCAATGACAGGAATAGTGGAAAGATCAATCTGGTTACCCATTGAAATGCTCCTTGTTTATAATTAACCTTGATTATAAGACGAATATCCTATTTCATTTTAATAATTTTTTTAATTGCTCCTTGTATTTCCTTTTTTCCTGGAATATATTCCTCTTCCAATGGAGGACTGTAAGGAGCAGATGTGTCAGGTGAACCAATTCTTACAACCGGTGCATCAAGGTAATCGAACATCTCTTCTGCAACCAATGATGCCACTTCGCTTGCAAACCCACAGGTTATACAACTCTCATCCGCAATGATTACCCTCCCTGTCTTCTTCACAGATTCAAAAATGGTTTTTTTATCCAGTGGATTCAATGTTCTGGGATCGATAACTTCAATACTGATCCCATTTTCTTCCATCTCTCCAGCTACTTCTAAAGCATCATGAACCAGGGCCTGTGTAGCTACTATTGTAATATCTTTGCCCTCCTTTTTAACATCTGCCACGCCAATCGGTATGGTATAGTGGTCTTCCGGAACGTCCCCTTTAATATTATAGATTCGCTTATGCTCTATAAATATGACCGGATTATCATCTTCGATTGACATATTAAACAAACCCTTTGAATCATAGGGCGTGGAAGGTGCAACTACCACTAAACCGGGAGTATTGATAAACATTGGATAGAAATTATTAGAATGCTGCGCTGCATTTCCACCGCTCGTGCCGGATACAGTTTTCAAAACCATTGGGACTTTTACCTGCCCGCCAAACATGAAATGGATCTTTGCCATCTGATTTAAAATCATATCTGCACAGCATGTGACAAAGTCAATATACATAATCTCA
>CAZYWQ010000624.1:0-1745 GCA_964651675.1 uncultured Candidatus Sumerlaeota bacterium
ATTTCAGAGATCTCAAATTATGAATTTCAGATTCCAATTAATGGCTTATAATATTCAATGACTTTTTCAACAATGTATTCAATACTATGATCCGGAACATACCGAATCAACTTCTTTATTTTTGAAACATCAGGAATTCTCTTTGCCATATCTTCAAAATTTTTATCATACGCCTTTTCAAATGGAACATACTTAATCTTCGATTTTGAACGAGTCATTTTTTTAATTAACAACGCTAAATCATCTATTGTAATCTCCTGTTGAGAACCAATATTAAACACATTTCCAATTGCTTTTGGTGTAGACATAAGTTTCAATATCGTTTTGATGACATCACCAACATAAGTAAAACATCTCGATTGCAATCCATCACCATAAACAGTTATAGGCTCGTTTTTAAGTGCCTGTTGAACAAATCTTGGCGCAACCATTCCATATTGACCTGTTTGTCTTGGACCAACTGTATTAAAAAATCTCGCTATAATAATAGGAAGTTCCTTTTCCTGATAATAAGCAAGTGCCAGAAATTCATCAATTGCTTTCGAGCAAGCATAACTCCATCGACTTCTGATAGTCGGACCAAGAACAATATCGCTATCTTCTTTAAAAGGGAAATGCTCACTTTTCCCATATACCTCAGAAGTGGATGCGACCAAGACTTTCTTTTTCTTCTTACTTGCATACTCTAAAATAATTTCTGTACCTCTGATATTCGTCTCAATCGTTTTCACTGGACTTTGAATAATCAGCTTCACTCCTACAGCAGCCGCCAAATGATAGATCTCATCGCATTTATTTACTAACTTTTGCACAACATCCGCATTCATTATACTATCCACCGTACAGTGAAAGCGCTTGTTTTTCATCAGATGCCTGACATTATCAATTGAACCCGTTGATAGGTCATCGATAATATATACAGTATCACCTCTTTCTATAAGCGCATCAGCAAGATGCGATCCTATGAATCCAGCTCCCCCAGTTATTAAACATCTCATTTGTTTTTCCTTTATGAAATATTTTTATTAAGAGTTTTTCTTTTCACAAGATAAAATCCAACAAAGTATATAATATATAAACAAAACATTAATAGGCTTATGCAAGCTCCCAGGACAAATGAAAATGGTCTAAAATAAAACTTAACTTGATGTTCTCCAGCATCCAGATAAACAGCTCTAAAAAGATAATTCGCTCTGTAAATTTTTTCTCTTTTTCCATCAACCTCTACCCTCCATCCGGGATAATAAATATCACCTAATAATAGATAGCCATTTTCTTTTAGTTTAGCATCGATCAAAACACTATTTATTGAATACCTTCTAATATTCACATTGTTTTCAGAATTGTCATTCAATTTTGTTTCACTATCTGGAATAATTAATTCTTTTTTATCTTGTTCCGAATCAATTTCAAGGACAAGTGTACGGAAATAATTATTTTTATTCTCTAACAACAATTCCCTTGCTTCATCTTTATTATCCGCCACAACCACATTATGAATAATTGCTGCACGAGGAATCTCAGCATTTACTTTCATCAACTTATATTTTCTTGCGCTATAAACTAAGGCGAACACATCCTTATTAAACTCCATATCATGAGACATTATAAAATATTTTACAGCAAAGGACTGTAGCAATAGTGGTGAGATTTTGTCAACTCGTGATATGAGTTGATTATCACTTATTGGATAGCCTTGAATAAAATTTAGATATTCAGTATACCGTAAAAGAACATTTGAATCA
>CAZYWQ010000625.1:0-1737 GCA_964651675.1 uncultured Candidatus Sumerlaeota bacterium
GATCGATTCTTATCCCATGTTCGGGTCCAAATATGGCGACAAGGTTCACAGCTTCTGAATCAAACAGTAAATCAATCGCACTTTGCCCCTCGGCAGTTATTCCTGTCGCATTTGTAATTAGACCGACTTTTTTCCCTTTCAATTCCTTATAGCCGGAATCCCTTAACACTCCAAGACCTGCTCCTACTCCGGTTTTTGTGGCGCAGCCAATACTAAGTAATAGAAAGATTAGAAGAAATCCTAATAAAATTCTTCTTAGCATTTCAAAACCCTCCCTTTTTTGATTTTTATGAATAAATGATTAAAAAAGAAAAGGGGATTAGTAATCCCGAAGAGAAAATTCAGGAGCTAAGTCCCCTATAGGATCGATATAGATAAATTTAATTATTTTGTTTAAAAATGAATTTATGAATTCGTTTGATAAATCTATATCATTGTTTGAACCCATTATTTCCTCAGATTCAGCTTGCTCACTATCGTGCGATATCTCTCAATGTCCTTTTTATTGAGATAGTTCAGGAGTCTTCTGCGCTGACCAACAAGTTTAAGTAATCCTCTTCGAGAATGATGGTCTTTCTTATGCACCTTGAAATGCTCCGTTAGATTCTTGATCCTCTCAGTCAAAATTGCAATCTGTACCTCAGGCGAACCTGTATCATTCTCGTGTAACTTGTGGGTGTTGATGATTTCTTTTTTGACTTCTGTAGTGATGGACATTTTTTCACCTCCTTACTAATATTCGCCATAAACCAGGAGCATCGTCGGTGAATTCGACACTCTTAGTTTATGGTATTTAATAATCATATCTTAAGGGCAAATTAGTTTAACGAAAATATGAAGTAAAGAAAAAAATTCTCATTATTTTGTTCTTTGACTAAATAGAACTCAATCTTTGTATTATCATCGTATTATATGTATTTTTGTATAGAATAATGTCCTGTCTCAATGATGAATCTCTTGACTATTTGTTTTTATGATAAGTATATTGATTTGAAGATATTCTAACAAAAATTTCTGTTTGTATCATATTTAATCGGGGAATAAAGTGATGTTAGGTGGAGAACATAAGAAGAGTTTCTTGATAATTATTGTGCTTATAATCGGATTTGTTTTAGGGATTTTATTCAAGCTTTTCGGTTATCTATTCGCAATATTTTTTCTATTAATATTATTTTTATATGGATTGGTAACAAAGGGTGTAAGATTCAAAAAGTTAAAAGATTTAACTAAGGAAGAGAAAAGCTACTCCATATTGGCACTTTTAATCTTCATACTATCGATGGTCTCTTCCTACTTTTTATCTTATTTGCTAAGTTAGCGTAGTAACAATTTTGTAGAAGGGGATGCAAATAATATGGCAAAGCATTACAAAATTATAAATCTGTGTTTTTGGATAATATGCTGTATTTTTTTGTCATGCATTTCTTGTAATACGGTGCAGTGTGAAGAGACAGGGCAATGGATTGCTATTACTACGCCTGCTTTTCGACCTTATGTAGAGCCACTTTGTCAACTTCGTCGTGAGCAAGGACTGAAGGTACAAGTGGTAGAAACGACAGAAATATTCGATAAACAGGAGCTCAAGACAAGCACTGCGCAGATGCTTAAAATGTTCATTCGTGATTCAAGCCTTGAACATAAAGGTTCCACCTACATATTGCTTATAGGCGATACACAGTTTGTGCCTACTTTGATGGGGAAATATAGTCGGATGAAGGGGAAGCCATCGGATTACGG
>CAZYWQ010000626.1:0-1737 GCA_964651675.1 uncultured Candidatus Sumerlaeota bacterium
GCTTTGGATTACTCGGTCCAAACGGTGCTGGGAAAACGACTATTGTTAAGATGATAACCTGTTTTTCTCCTATTACGGAAGGTTCACTGAAGGTGTTTGGTCTTGATATTGTAGTCGCTCCAAGGCAAATAAAAAAGCGGATTGGAATTTGTCATCAGGAAGATAATCTTGATCCTGATCTAAGTGTTTTCGAGAATCTTATCATCTATTCTCGCTATTTTGGCATTGATAAGATAACTGCGATAAATAGGGCGAATCATCTTCTTAAATTTATGTCTTTGGAATACAAAAGAGATACAACCATTACCGAGCTTTCTGGAGGGATGAAGCGTCGTTTGATGCTTTCGCGTTCACTCATAAATGAACCGGAATTGTTGATGCTTGATGAACCTACGACAGGATTGGATCCTCAAGCAAGACATCAGATATGGGATACGATTCTTGAACTGAAAAAGAAAGGTAAAACGATTCTTTTAACTACTCATTATATGGAAGAATCCGAAAGACTTTGTGATAGGTTGTTAATTATAGATAAAGGAAAGATACTTGAACAGGGAAGTCCTTCGGAGCTTATAAAAAAACATATCGGTAGAAATGTTATTGAAGTCACAGGTGATGTGGAGAAGATTGAGCCATCGATTCGGGAACTTGGAAAGCAGTATGAAAAAACGCAGTATCGCATTATTGTTCATTTGGCAGATGATGAGAGAGATCCTTATGAGTATATCGAGAAAATTCAGCATAAGGATAGTTATATGATTCGGATGGCTTCTTTAGAGGATGTTTTTTTGAAACTTACTGGTAGGGAATTGAGGGAATGATAGTATTAGGACTCGACATAAGTTTTTGTGCATTCAAGGTTTGGTATAGGGATATGTATGTCTATAAGCGAACCTGGTTGATAAACTTTCTGACACCGATCCTTGAGCCAGTTTTATATGTAGTTGCTTTCGGATTTGGTTTGGGAGCTATGATTAGTATGTTAGTTTATGAGGGTTATAAGATAAATTATCTGACCTTTGTGGCTCCTGCAATAATATCCATCACAGCTTTAAACTATTCTTTTTTTGAGACGACCTATGGTTCTTTTGTCAGGATGTATTATCAAAAAACTTTCGATGGTATTATTTCAACACCATTAAGTGCGGAGGATGTTATTTTAGGAGAAATTTTGTGGGGTGCAACAAAATCGGTGATATCGGGCAGTTTGATGTTGATCGTTATTGCTTCCTTGAAACTCGTTGTATTTCCATCAGCTCTTTTTATTATTCCTGTATGTTTACTCTCAGGGCTGGTCTTCGGAGGATTAGGAATGGTTTTTACATCAGTGACTCCTCGCATAGATATGTTCAATATACCTGTTTTTGTAATATTTCTTCCGATGTATTTTTTTAGTGGTACTTTTTTTCCATTAACTAATTTACCCAACTGGGCACAAATGATTGCACAGGTGTTTCCGTTGACTCATCTGACTTTGCTGATTCGGAATTTTGGTATGGGTATTTTTAATTTACAGATGATTTATAGCTTTATTTATCTTTTTATCCTGTGTTTGGTTTTCATTTATCTTTCTATTGTGATGATGAAGAGAAGATTGATTAAATGAGCAATTTCGATGCGGTGAGAATTAGTGTTTAATAGTAATCTTTTTTGAATTCACTTCTATTTCGACGGAATCTTTGTTTATTTTTGTTACTTTACCACCATCAACGATATCGCCGACTTTGACCATAGTAC
>CAZYWQ010000627.1:0-1294 GCA_964651675.1 uncultured Candidatus Sumerlaeota bacterium
TAAACTCTCGGTTTTTATTCCACAGAAGAATTGGGCTATATGATAAACATATTCCCTATCAGTAAAAGACTAAGGTACACTATCCCTTTCCGACCAGTTGAAGAAACAATACAATACTTGAGAGATAAAAGTACTGAAGATGGCTCAAGAATTGTCGTTATGGCTGATGATGGGGAGAAATACGGTGTATGGCCCAATACTTATGCACATTGTTATGAAAAAGGCTGGATTGATAATTTCTTCACAGCCATCGAAGAGAATTTTGACTGGATTAACCTTATAACATTTAAAGACGCTATTTCGAATTATCCTCCTTTAGGGAGAATTTATTTACCTACAGCTTCTTATACAGAAATGATGGAATGGGTATTACCACCAAAGATGGGTCATATCTATCAGGAAGTTAAAGAAGAAATAAAACAGCTTGAATTATATGAGAAAATCAATCCATTTCTCCGAGCTGGTTTCTGGAGAAACTACTTTGCCAAGTATCCTGAAAGTAATAATATGCACAAAAGAATGCTGAAAGTAAGTTACCGCATCACTGAGACGAGTGCAGATTTGAAGAAAAGTAAGATTTTCAGTAATGCGAGAAATCACTTATGGAAGGCACAATGTAACTGTGGATATTGGCACGGTATTTTCGGAGGACTTTATCTGAATAACCTGAGAAATGCAATTTACAATAACTTGATTGAAAGTGAAAGATTGCTCGATCAGATTACTTATAAAAATGAGGATTTTATTAACTTAGAAACTTCTGATTTTGACAAGGATGGACATAACGAAATCATAGTGGAAAATAAAGCACAAAATATCTATATTTCACCGAGATATGGAGGCTCTCTGATTGAATATGATATAAAGCAAGTTGGTTTTAATTTGATTGATACTTTAACAAGAAGAGAAGAAACCTACCATAGTCTCGCTGCAACGGCTGATTTATCTTCCAAACATAGTGAGACAAACACGATTCATAGCGATATAACAGCTAAGGAAAAAGGTCTCGAAAAATTATTAACTTATGACTGGTATCGAAGAAGTTGTTTTATAGACCATTTTTTAGGGAAATCCACCACATTGCAGAATTTCAAAGAAGTACGATATCCCGAAGATGGTGATTTTGTTAATCAACTATATAATCTTAATGTTAAAAAGAAAAAAGATAGTCATCAGATAACTTTAATCCGTGAAGGAGCCTTGTATCGGGACAATGGCGTCTTTCCAATAAAAATAACTAAAACATTTTCAATCAGTAAAAAAACATACAACACAATCCCATTTACATATTCGA
>CAZYWQ010000627.1:1304-1734 GCA_964651675.1 uncultured Candidatus Sumerlaeota bacterium
ATAGATATTATAATATCCCGGGAATAAAATTAGAGGAGAGAAAACTCAATAGTCTCGGTGAAACAGAAAACATCAAGGAAATCCAGTTAATCGACGAATGGCAGAAGATAAAGGTGAGAATAGTCGTTGATAAAGAAGCAACAATCTGGAGGTTCCCTAACGAAACAGTATCTTTATCAGAGGATGGACTCGAAAAAAACTATCAGGGCTCAGTAATACTCCCACATTGGTTCTTAAGTCTACAACCAGAAGAAGAATTTAAATTATCAATTGCTTTAAGCGTTGAATGTAAATAATAAAATTAGAAAATCTAATAGAATATTATGGAAGAAGCTATAAGTAAAACATTCACTATAGAAAATGAGTTGGGATTGCATGCACGACCTGCTGCCCAATTCGTTCAGACAGCTCATAAATATCCAGACATTAC
>CAZYWQ010000628.1:0-916 GCA_964651675.1 uncultured Candidatus Sumerlaeota bacterium
CTGCTGAATAGTCCAAATCCAAACAACCTTCTTCCCCGCTGTTGAAGGAAACACTGTAGCCGGATCATCTGGCATCTCGTCAAGCGTGGTTATTCTTTCGCAACCAGTACCTGTGGCACCCGCCGTTGCAGTTATAGTTTTGGTGACTGTTGTATTTTCTCCGGAAGTTTCACCTTGACCGCAACCTATCAGGAAAGTTGCAATTAAAACAAAGACTAACAATCCTCCAAGAACTGTTTTTCTATCTAATTTCGACACCTGAACCTCCTCATATTGATAAAATTGATCAGTGATTGGAATAAAAATGATTCCTTTTATTTTTAAATCATTTTATTTTCCTCCTCCCGAACCGCATAAGCAAGTTTGTTTAAATTATTCCTTTGCTATAGTTATAAATATTAAAAATGATAAGGTCTAGTTCTTTTCTCTTTGCCCACGATTATTTTGTGCTATGTATTGTTCAGATTGGATTAACCGTATGATTTTACGATATCTTCCAAGTTATTACTGCTCATTTCAGTAACCTGCCTGATAATTCACCGAAGGTTGTTGTAGAAACTGTCAATGTTCCCTTAAGGCCTCCAATTTTGTGTTAGTTATTAAGAATTAAATAAGTTATCTGGCTAACTTAATATTTTAATTATATTATATTGATTATATATTATATTTTGGTTTTGTCAAGCCCTAACTATTTTACTTTCGAATAATATAGGGATAATCAAGAAAAATTTGTTTTTACCGACTTTGATTTTGGTTCTGGCGATTCCCCAATAATCTTAGACCGAAGAAGTTTGTGGATCTGTACCATACGACCTATAGTAATACAGCCATTTGACAAAATATGTAAATAATATTAAAATAGCTATCCAGATAGATAATCCAAATATAATATGGAAGATATACCTATTTAACGTGC
>CAZYWQ010000628.1:926-1331 GCA_964651675.1 uncultured Candidatus Sumerlaeota bacterium
ATTTTGAATGAATGCTAATTTTTACCAGTTTCTGAAGGAGCACTGGTTAAATCTTCAGACCAACATAACGGAATCACTTTTCACTGCCCTAGGAACAGAATCCTGGGCTTACAAGCGATTTAAGCAATTAGTAAATGCCACGCGGTATATTGGAAAGATGCTTTTGATTGCCGAACAGCGATTCAGAGAGCTGGATGCTTCTGAGGGGATGCAAGAGGTTTGTCTGGTTCGTAGCATGGAACTGGAAAAAATTAAACAGGAGAAGTAGCTTGCCCGCGTTCGACTTTTTTTGGTTGTAACGGAGCTTCGAAGGGAGAAACAAGGATGACAAATAAAAAAGTACATGGTAGTAAGTCGCGCCGGCGAAGGTCCCAAAACAGCGATAGAATTGACCAACGTGGCAGG
>CAZYWQ010000628.1:1341-1734 GCA_964651675.1 uncultured Candidatus Sumerlaeota bacterium
GCAGGATAATTGCCACTGCTAGAGAGCTGTTCTGGCAGAGAGGATACAGTGAAACAACCTTAGAACGTATCGCACGCGCTGCAAAACTAAATAAGGGTACAGTTTACTATCACTTCAAAAGGAAGGCCAGAATCCTCTACGAGATTGGAGTCATGCATATAGAAGCGCTTCTTGAAAGAGCGGTCAAGGTGACGGAATCTAATATGGCACCAAAAGAGAAACTAGCCCAATTGGTGGAGTCGCATGTCAGCTTCGAACTGGCCAATATACATCTAATTCATATGGATATAGAGACAAAGAGGAACCTGCCACCTAAGCAATTGCATTCTTACTTGGATTTGAGAGATAGTTACGAGACCATTTTCCGGCAAGTATTGAGGGAGTTGGGAGGTA
>CAZYWQ010000629.1:0-1726 GCA_964651675.1 uncultured Candidatus Sumerlaeota bacterium
AACATAGACAAGTCATCGTTATGCGATATATAGAAGAATTAGCCTATGAGGAGATCGCTGATGTACTGAGATGTTCAGTTGGAACGATAAAATCGAGATTGAACCGAGCAAGAAATGAACTTAAGAAGAAAATGAGGAAGTATTTGCAATGAATTGCGATGAATTAAATAAATATATTGATGACTATATTGATGGAACTTTAAGTGAAGAGTTATCTAAAAGTTTTGAGGAGCATCTTTCTGTTTGTGATAAGTGTAAAGAAGAAGTGGAGGTTGAGAAGCGTTTAGTTTCATCTTTGAAGAAATTGCGAGTCGAACATTCACCAGAATCCATACGCAATAATGTTCTGGAAAAAGTCCAGGGGTCTCGAGATAAAAAAAGTTTTGTTGAGAGATTATTCTCTCCTTTCATCATCAAGATACCTGCTACTTCTGCTGCTCTTATCTTGATTGTTATTGCCACGATTTATATTTATACGAGTATTTCGAAGAAGGATTTAATTAAATCTTCGATTCCCCAAAAAGATGTTATTGTTGATGAATTTCTTTATTCAGAATCTAAGTTAGAAGCGACGCAATCGCCGAAACCAGCCACTTCAGAGCCAAAAGGAAGGTCGCTTTTTGAAGATAGAGAAGAAACAAGATTTAAATCGGGAATTGATATGCAACAGGCAGGTTTAAAATCGAAAGAGAAACCTTCTATTTCTAAGAAAAAACCTCCAGCATTTCCCCTTTCCCCTGTTAGTTCAACAAGTACTGAAGGAGAGATTGGATCAGTAGCAATTGATAAAGAGGCTAAAGCAGAAGTTTCGTCTGAGAAGGTAATGGAGAAGGATGGAGATGTTAAGAAGTTGGGAGAATCTAATGATTTGTATTATAGTGATTTTGTTTCAATAAAGAAAGAGAAGATTCCGCAATCCGCACCTGTTTCGCCATCAGAGCCATCTCGAGAGCCTGCCGAAATTCGTTTAAGTGACAAAGATGAAGATCATCAAAAGTACACCGTTGAAACAAAAGAGTCCTGGTATGCTCCTGAAACGAAAGCTCAGAATAATTTTTACAAGATGGGAGATAATTTAGGAACATCTCCAGCAAAAAGAATGGTTGGTGGTAAACAAAAAATTGCTCAAACAGCAATAAGTGAAAAATCGATGGAATCTGAAGGAATAAAATATAATAGAAATGTTCCTCAAGCATTGCCTATGCGAGTGTCTCCGACACCGACACCTTTGTATTTAGATTTATTACAAAAAGAAAAAGTGTCAGAGAAATATGTTTTTGTTTCAAATAATTATGATAAAACAATAAAAAATATAAAAAAGATTTTAAGTAAATATGATTATAATTATGAAAACTTAATTAGAGTACAAAGTGAGCCAAAGAAAAAAGAATTGGTATATATAAAAACAACTTATGATAAATGGAATGCGATAAAGAACGACCTTGATAAAGTTATAAGTAAATCTAAAGTTGAGAAATTTGCATTAGCTGGAGAAAAAAAGAAGGATTATGAATTTAAGGAATCAAATGAAAGGCTTGGCTTGGAAAGAGCAGCTACGGTTGCTCGTGATAATGTCGTCTCGAGTCCAGAAGAGTTAATAACTGTCGTTATCGAAATAGAAATAAGGCAATAAAAAACGGGTCAAGTAGTCAAGGTTACTACTTGACCCATCGGGGATATGAGGAATTTAGAGGAAAAATTTATTAGTTTGTCCCACCAATTTTAT
>CAZYWQ010000630.1:0-1008 GCA_964651675.1 uncultured Candidatus Sumerlaeota bacterium
GGCTTATGCGGTTGGTCTTGTCGATGAACTTGGAAATCTTGATGATGCTATAGGCTACGCCAAGAAAATAACCGGAATCAAAGGCAAACCAAGAATTATTAAAGAACGAAAACGACCTGCAGGACTATTTGATTTATTATCAGGCAAGGTCAACAACATCATCAAAGACATCAAACCCACAAACGATGTAAGCCTCGAATATATGCTGAGAACTTATTGATTGTCCACTGATTTTACATTGGAGATTCATAAGGCATTAAAAATAAATTCCCCCTAAAACTAACCAGCTATTTAGAATCCTATGTTTTATTTTCCTCCATCTTTTTCAATCAAATCCCTGACTACTTTAATATTCTTCCTCACAGCTTCGTTTTCGGGTTTGATTTCTAAGGCTCTGTTATAATATTTCAACGCTTTATCGTAGTCGCCAAGTTTAAAATAAACATTTCCAAGATTTAGAAGTGCACCAAAGTTGTTTGGATCAAGCTGAAGTGTTTTGTTATAATACGGAATCGCTTTCTCATCTTCTTTATTGTCTTTATATAAATTCCCTAAATTGAATTGTGTATTGATATAATTTTTATCAATTTCTTCTGCCTTTAAATAATAAGTCTCTGCCTTTGAAAAATCTCCGCTTCTTTTGTATACTACACCGAGATTAAGTAGGGCTGGAACACAATTTTTATCAAGCTCAATCGCTTTTTTTAATTCTGTTTCTGCTTGAGATAAAATATTCGCATTTAAATAGTAACATCCGAGATTGTAATGCGATTTCGCACTGTTTGGTGTTGTCTGAATGGTTTTTTTCGCAAGCGTTATGTCGTCTTTCCAATCATAACTTCTTATGAATGTCCGAATCATTAATAAGATCGAAATCAGTAAAATGAGAATTATAACATAAATCCGATTTTTCTTGTTAATGTGAAGAACGAGACTTCCTAAAAGTCCGCAGATTCCAATAAATGGAATGTAAAGATAGGTGTGCGAGGTCGGGAGATAGTGATGGCA
>CAZYWQ010000630.1:1018-1726 GCA_964651675.1 uncultured Candidatus Sumerlaeota bacterium
AATAAATGGAATGTAAAGGTATCTCTCTGCCATCGGATTGAGAATAGGCACAATGTTCATTGTCGGAATGTTCATCAAAAAAAACCATAACAGAAAGAAAACTAATGTTCGGTCTTTCCTGAAAAATTTGAATATTAGGATGATTGCCAAAATTATTATTAGAATAAAGAGAATAAATGGTAGATTAAATGGTGAAACCACAGGTTCTATTGGATAATCGATTGATAATCTCAGTGGGAAAATGATCAGTAACAAATATCTCATCATAATAACTACTGTTGTTAAGATACTCGTCAGTAAACTACCTCCGACATACTCAATCTTTGATTCAAATGGAGATTTCATAATAAAAAACCTTGTGAGAAAGTAAAAAGTGAGAATTACAAATATCGGCAAAATCACCTGCAATGCGATCCTCCAGTCCTTGTTCGATTGCTTATAAAACAAAAGAATGTAAACAACCATTATCAAGGGGAGAATGATGGAAGTCTCTTTCGAAAAAAGACCCAAGAGAAAGGAAATATTTCCAATCAGTAGAAGAGAAAAATGTTTAAATAGTTGAATCTTTCCTTTCTGGTCGAAAACTTGTGAGAAACATAAGAAGGCTAAAATATCAAAGAGTGCTGATAATGCATCTTCTCTGTAACCGATGGAATTGACTACTTCTGAATTTATCGGATGAACGAGAAAAATCAATGATGATAAGAA
>CAZYWQ010000631.1:0-1722 GCA_964651675.1 uncultured Candidatus Sumerlaeota bacterium
TCTTGATATTCAACAGTTCCTCCACAACCCTGACACTGCATACTCTTCAGTGAAGAGCTTGCTGATTGCATCTGAGGAGTTGAATCGGGAGTTTGCTTTACTTCAGGAGAAGCCTCGGATAATAATACTTCTTCTGTTTCAGGAGCTGAAATAGTGAAGATTGCACCACACCCAGGACACTTTGCCTTCTTTCCTATTGCGGATTCTGGTGCATTTAATGCTTTACCGCAATGCTGACAGGTTACTCGAACAGCCATAATTCCCCTCCTTAACAATTAATATTGGCATAATGTAATAAATTTAATTTAATAAAAGAATGTAGGTACAGGTAAAATCTGAGAAAAATAATTATAATGTGTAGTATATTTTGTCAATAAAAAATAGGATTTATTTAATTTTCTATTAACTAAATAATAATCCCAAATTTAATTTAAATTCTTACCTATACAGGCACTTCATAAATTTTGACAGGAGCTCCTATTCCTTTAAGATTTACCTCACTTACAAGTATTGGATTAAATTTTGGATCGGCTTCCTTAACTTCATCACAAGTACTTTGAGTAATAATTATTTTGCCCGGATCTGCTATAGAAGAGACTCTTTGAGCCAGATGAGATTCTATTCCGCGAGGATCCCATCTCTGATGTAACAAAATCTTTCCTGTGTTTATTCCGATTCGTAAAAGTATCTTCTGATCCGAAGATTTCTCTTTGTTAAATTCAATATGTGCAATTTGTATAGCAATAGCAGCCTTAACAGCATCAACTGCCGAATCGAAAGTGGTAAGTAAACCATCACCTAAATCCTTTGGTGTAGAAGCTCCAAACTTTTTGAGTTCTCCACAACTAATTATCCAACTCGATTGGAAAAGGCGATACCCCTCAATATCTCCTAATTTCTGCAATATTTCGGTTGAGCTTCCAATATCTGTATACATTATAGTTCTTTTAGTTTCACCCTTTATATCTGTTATAAAGCTGCGTAGATACTCTTCTATAGCTCCAATGATCTCGCTCACACTCCATCCGTGCTGATAGCCTTCAACAATGGCTCTTGCAGTTAATCCTGTTAATTTCAATAGACTGATAAAACCATGTGGTTCTTTTTCGGGTGAAAGTCTTCTGACCACCACATATATATAAATCATCAAACCGATACCTTGTGTAATGATAATAATATTCCTGCGTACAAAAACGGCTTGACTGAAAACTCTGTTGGATATTCCCCAGGCATAAGGGATGAATGCAATAATTCCGAGAAGTAAAAGAACAAAACTCATTGCTTCCCATTTCCAGCGTTTCTCAGGTGCATAAGCTGAATCTATGCTCGCAGTCCAGAGGATCGCCACAGATAGCATCCCGGGCCAGGTATACATCAAATAATGGGAGTGATTATAATGAAGACTCGAAATTACCGCAATAACGAAGTGCAAAAAGGCGAGAACAAGCATAGCTCCAGTATGTGAACGCTCTTTTGGAAACATATATGAAAACAGATAAGTTAAAAAGAAAACTATTCCTCCACCTAATAAACTCGCCCCTATAAACCAATTCGTATTCTGAAATAATTGTTCCGTTGGTTTATTTGTGAAGGTGTAGTATTGAGGATCATCCAGGAAGGCTATTATATAACAAATAACAACATATGAAATGGCAGCATAAAATGCGGGTAGAAAAGTAATACGATTGAGATTAACTTTAATCTTCCCTTTTTTCTTGATGC
>CAZYWQ010000632.1:0-1722 GCA_964651675.1 uncultured Candidatus Sumerlaeota bacterium
CTATTATTTTCATATCCAGTTCTCCTTTTTTCTTATTATTATCCATCGCATATCCCCTGCTATTAAGATATGTGTTCTCTGTTTTAAAAGTTTATAAGGCTATTCAACCCCAAGTCCCCAGGTGCTTTTCTTGGGAACCCATCCGCTATCCCCTTCAGCATCTATTACCTTTACCCATTCACCCTTCTCCTCAAGAACCTTTAAGGGATAACCTTCCTGCACCTCCCAAAGAACATCGAATGATTCCCCTGGCCCTGACCTCATTACCGTCTTTTTTACCTTAATGATAACTGCCTTACTCTCTTTAACTAAAGTTTCATATACCCAGCCTATATCCCCCTCATAATCCCTTACCACATACCATTTTTTGTATTGACACAGGGCCTCAAACGGGGTGTACTGCGGGGCAGACCATATGAGATCATATTTTGTATCTGGACCATTTCGAATATTTGCCTTTTTCTCTGTCACCATAACCATCTTGGCATGACCCAATCCTGTATAAACAAAGATCAGAAAAAAAGAAAAAATAAAGGTCTTTATTACAGTTTTCTTTATCATTTTTTAAAAGTACTATTGAATGTTTTTTAATAATCTGAATTTTTATACTAAAATTTTCTTTCTTTTGCAAGCGTTATTGAGAAATATTTTTATATTACCTGAAAACTGAACGGCTTATAACTATAGATTAATAAATCAGGTATAAAATTCTCAAAGCCTATTTTATACTCATGTAGAAAAAAAATTAATTTAATATATATTTATTATTATCATAATAATCATAACTATCTGAAATAATTATATATTTTTAATATTATTTTCAAAAATAAAGGATTCTTTCCTAAATCAAAAAGAAAAAGAGAAAATTTTTTAGCCCATATCCCTTGACAAGACACTTTATCTTTTGATAAAAAGATTATGATGGGACTGCGACTCTGATTCCTTTTCTGCCTGACAAAGGTAGAATCCTGATTTCTCATTTGTATTTTTAAACCTACTTCTTCCGATCCTGTGTTTCTTGTTCTTAACGATTTTTAAACGGAAAGGGGGTGAACCGAGTGAGAAAGCTTCTTTTTTGTCTTCTCTTCTTTGTAGTTGCTCTATCCTTTACCATTTTACCCGTTATGGCAGCAGAAAATGTCGCTGCGAAACAATTTGATGAGGCTTGGTCACTATATATTTTTTGCAATTATTCTGGTGCTGGTGACTATGATGTCTATAACTTCGTTCTTGGTAAAGCATATGCTTTAGCAGCAAAAAAGGCATATAATAAAGGGAAGGGACCGAATTTTGAAAGAGCTAAATATTTTTCAATCTTAGCCATACCTCATCTTAAAGAGGTTCAGAAAAAATACGTAGAATCTGAGCAATAGCTTTTCTAACAGAGGGGGTTCAGGAAAGGAATTATTATTTTTTCATGCTTAAAAAATTCCAAACCCCCTCTGTTTTTTACGATTAATTCACCAATCCTATCCATGACAGGCCCCCAAGGTAGCTCTATAAATTTTATGACAATCAAGAATTATTATTGTGTTCAGAGATAGAAAAAATTAAAATACCTCTTAATAAATCCAGACTCGATTTATCATTTTTACTGTCTGTCTCTTACCTGGTTTAATATATCGAAACACAGGATTGATAAAAAATCTATAATCAAAAAATAGGGGGGTCTTTTAAAGGTCAAGGGAGGAAGTAAAAATAATAAACTAAATAGATTTAAGG
>CAZYWQ010000633.1:0-1716 GCA_964651675.1 uncultured Candidatus Sumerlaeota bacterium
GAAGAAGTCAACCTTAAAAACTTAACGGAAAATCAACTTGCTGAATATCGGAATAAAAAAATTGGATTTGTATTTCAGTTTCATCATCTTCTCCCAGAATTTTCTGCACTTGAAAATGTTTTTCTGCCATCTCTGATTAATGGTGGTAAGAAAACGGAAATTATCGAACGATCAAAGATGTTGCTAACTCAGATTGGTCTTGGTGATAGACTCAATCATTTGCCGTCGCAATTGTCTGGTGGTGAACAGCAGAGGGTTGCGATTGCAAGGGCGATGATAAATAATCCTGAAATTATTCTCGCTGATGAACCGACAGGAAATCTTGATGCCAAAACAAGTAATGCTGTTATTAATGATCTGATAGACACAATCAGGAAAAATAAAAAGACTCTGATTATAGTCACTCACGAAATCTTTATCGCTGAAATGACTGATAGGATTTATCACCTCGAGGATGGAGTCATTACTCTTAACAAGGAAAATTCATAAAGTGAGAAACTATAATAAATACTTCAAGATTGTCGTTATTGTAGTTGTGACAATTTTTGCTTTTTCAATCAGGCTCTATTCATCACCACTTCCATTTGTGA
The DNA here is from genome assembly GCA_964651675.1 of uncultured Candidatus Sumerlaeota bacterium. Lineage (GTDB taxonomy): Bacteria > Sumerlaeota > CAZYWQ01 > CAZYWQ01 > CAZYWQ01 > CAZYWQ01. The sequence goes on from CAZYWQ010000633.1 coordinate 591, forward strand.
AGCAGTCTAAGGGAATTGGAAAACCAATTCAGTTAGAGAGCGTTTCAATCGAAACCAAAACAGAGGAATTGCAAAATGAAGTAGATATTCTAAAAGAGTTACTCGGTGAGAAAAATATTCAGGTAACCAAAGATGGTTTTTTGATTAGGTTGAAATTAAACACACTTTCCTTTCCTGTGAAATCATCGAAGTATAAAAAGGATATTGAGCAACAGGGATATAAAATTAAAATCGATAGTGAAGGTATTTTAATCGAATCGCAAACCCCCACAGGTGTTTTGTATGGAATACAAACCCTTGCACAATTGATTAATTCGCAAAAGCAAATTCCTTCCGTTGAAATTCTTGATTGGCCCGATTTATCAGTGCGGATGATGATGGTCGATCCTGCACGGCAGAATGAAAAAATAGATTATTACAAAAGACTAATTAAATTTTGTGCGAAATATAAGATTAACTTTTTTCATGTTCATTTAACGGATCATCAAACTTCTGCCCTTTATCACGGGGACTATCCAGAGTTGATGCATCCTTATGCCTGGCGTCCTGATACGGTTAAGGACTTGGTTGATTTTGCCAAACGCTATCATATAGAATTGATTCCAGAGATCGAATCTTTGGGTCATTCGAGAATGTTTACACGCTTACCTGATGCTCGCGATTATCTTCATCAAACCGAAATGCAAAAATCAGAAGGTTGGATTATTATCGATATTCCTGGTTATACAAGTGTACTTTGTCCAGCAAGCGATAAAGCTTTGCAGTATCTTGATAAAATGTATCAAAGAACAGCAGAATTGTTTCCATATCCGCAATTGCATATTGGTTGTGATGAGGTTGATATGTCAAAATGTCAGAGATGTGAAGAAAAATTTGGTGAAATATCAAAAGCGGAATGGTTTACTAAGCATCTTTTGAATTGCCAGAAGTTTGTCGATAAAAGCAATCGTAAGGCTGCTATATGGGGAGATATGCTTCTCAAATACAGGGAAATTGTTGATGGTCTGCCGAAGGGAAAAACTATCATTTATGACTGGCATTATGGTTCTGATGTTTCAGATGAATCTGCTGTTTTCTTTAGTAATAAAGGATTCGAAGTTATTGCCTGTCCAGCACTAAGTTGTTG
>CAZYWQ010000634.1:0-1712 GCA_964651675.1 uncultured Candidatus Sumerlaeota bacterium
TTCTGCCAGGTAACACCACCAGAATTGTCCAGTTTCAACACCCAGAAATTCTTGTCTCCATTCAAACCAGTATAACCGGCTGTAATGTAACCGCCATCTGCGGTCTGTTGAATCGAATGAAGCTCGTCATTTTGGTTATTTCCCGGATCACCGTATTTCTTTTCCCATGAAATATCACCGGTACTGTCGAGTTTCACAATCCAGCCGTCCGGTCCCCCGGTACCGAGAACATATGTATATCCTGCCACAATATAACCACCATCTGAGCTTTGTTGAACAGAATACGCAGAGTCACTACTCCCTGCACTATCAAAGGATTTTGAAAACGAAGGAGTCGCATCTCCGATGACAGTATACACCCCTGTTTCCATTTCTCCGATATCATTCCAAGTATAGACCAATAGATATGTGGCGCCATCAGGAATAGTTGTGTCTGCTGGAATAGTATGCAGTATGTCATTGCCGGTTTTGTCAAAAGTTTGAATCCTGGATAGTTTTGTAGAAGCACCCGATCCCCAATAAAGCGCGTAGTACGTGATATCACTTTCATCACTGGCTCTGGTAATTATCACATCTCCTTCCAACTCACCTATGTCTAAATCGTTATCAATAAAACTGACAGCCGCTGCAGCATGAGTAGGCACGCTTTTGGAAGAATCACTGTTGTTATTTGTGCATCCGGTTGACAGATAAGTAATTATAACAATTATCATTGCTCCAAATAACCATTTAGCCTTCATAGGAACCTCTCAGGAAATGATACTTTTGAAGTGTGTGGATTTTAAACAGCGTATTTGTTGCTTATCGTGTAAACGTGATTATGATTTATCTTATAAAATTAATATAATTCCTCATAAACATCAATAAATTATTGATTGACTCTATTTAGTATAACAGTTATGCTAACTTTCAAGATTTGTGATTATGAAGAAGGTGAATATTATCATCTTGTAACACTCTGGAAATCAACCTCTCAGGAGAAAAAACTTTATGAAGAAAACATATAAAAAATTAACTGCAGATGAAATAGCAGAGAAGGCCGATAGAGGAGAGGACATTTCTCAATTTTTCACAAATAAAGGAAAAATAAAATATCCTGTTCAGAGAGTTAATGTTGATTTTACTGTCGAAATGTTGGCAGAGCTCGATAAGGCTGCGAGTGAGTTAAATATAAGTCGTCAAGCATTAATAAAAACCTATCTTCGGCAGGCGCTTGATCAACATTATTTAGCTATGAATAATGTGCAATAATGCACTTGTATCCCTAATTATCATCTGTTAAATAAAGTTTTTGTGCGTTTCACTTGGCTTCCAACACAAGACGCAGACGGTTTATTGGTTGCAGCAGGCATTATAACTGGCAGGAAATCACAGATTTGGTGTGAAGCTGTTGAAGACGAATTCTCAGATGAGCTATTGAAAAATCTAGAACCCGAGTTATTATAAAATACATCTATTAAAGTCAGACGCGGCCCAATTGCCTTTGCAATACAATTAAGATAAATGATCCTTTGATTCATTTCAGTTGTAAATCATGAAAACAAATAAAGTGCTTGATGGTTTATTTGGAGTTTGCGTTGGTGATGCCCTCGGGCTTCCTGTGCAATTTGAACCAAGAGGCAAAAGAAAGTCAAATCCGGTTACTGATATGTTCGGATATGGTGCCTTCCACATGCCGCCCGGCACATGGTCGGATGACAGCTCGCTAACCT
>CAZYWQ010000635.1:0-1706 GCA_964651675.1 uncultured Candidatus Sumerlaeota bacterium
TCAAATAGATAGTATAAAGAAAGCAAAACAAATGTTGGGATTTGCGCTGCTTTTCTTAGGATTGTGTCTTCTTTTATGGGTTTTTGTTAATGTTTATTCTACCTTCAATGATCCTGGCAAATTTAGTGCTTTTCAAGAGCTTGTTTCTAGCCGATTGGAATCCAAATTGTCTTCTGATGAAGGAGAAAAAGTTAAATTTGTTATTACCAATGAAATCCTGGTATATTTTATTCCGATAGCGCTCTTATCAATCGCGGTAGGAGTGGCAGGTGTATTGATAAAAAATGGTGTTAGATTACTAGATAGTGATTTACAAGTATTGATTAGAAGAATTGACAATCTTCCATATAAAATAAATAATAAATTAGCAAGTCTTATGGAATCTGCGGAAAAACATATAAATAAATCTTCAACAGACTCAGACCCCAAAATGTAAACATCGTCCCCAGTCATTAGTCAAAGTTAGGGGTTAGGAAAGACAAAAACCCATTTCCCAATTTTCCCATTTTTCAATTTTTCTAATTTGTTTCTCTGTGTCTCCTCGTAAAGCAATTTTTAAAAAAAATATTTGTCACTTGACACGTAACAGGTTACATATTATATTATAAATAATGATAAAGGAATTCAAGCATAAAGGACTCGAGCAGTTCTTTAAATACGGAAATAAGAAAGGTATAAAACCGGAACACGCAAAAAGGATTGCACGAATATTAGACCGTTTGGACGCGTCTATTAGTACAAAAGATATGAATCTTCCGGGATATAAGATGCATAAATTATCCGGGAAAAGCAGGGATGTTTATTCGGTATGGGTAAGTGGAAATTGGAGAATAACTTTTAAATTTAAAGGTGAAGATGCGATTATGATAGACTACAAGGATTATCATTAAGAGAGGTGATAAAAAATGGTAAAAAAAAGAAAGCCGACACATCCAGGTGAAGTTTTGTTAGAGGACGTAATAAAACCCTTAGGATTATCGGTTGCCGATGCGGCAAAGGATTTGGGGGTTAGCAGGAAAACTCTCTATGAGCTTATTAACGGAAAAACTTCATTAAGCCCGCAGATGGCGGTCAGAATTGGTGAGGCAACCAAAACCAGTCCTGAGAGTTGGCTTAACATGCAGCTTAAATTAGACTTGTGGAAAGCCAGACAGCATAAGCCTGATAATATAATTAGTTTTCCTAAAAAAGCGGCTATTAGCAATAAATGAGTATATAGAGGGACCAATAAGTATTGAGGGGGGCAGGTCTTGACTTTTGAATCTCATAAATCCTTTGGATTGGTTAATTTGTCGATTAGTTGAGTTGTTGATTAGTAAAAAACAAAAAAAATCAGTGCCTATCAGTGTAAATCCGTGGCAATATTTTGGGATTTTGGGGCTGGGATTTTATAATTTTGAATTCTGAGTTTTTAATTCAACATTAAACATTCAACATTCATAATTAACTCAGTGTCTTCGTGGCTGATTTTAGGATTTGGTTTTTTCCTGTAAGTTTTGAATTTCTTTCTTTAATACTGAGAGTTCAAATTCAATAATATTCCAAATAATATAAAAATCTATTCCGAAATACTCATGAGAGATTCTATTTCTTAAGCCAATAATGCCTATCCAATCAATATCTTTGTAATTATTTCTTACATTCTCAGGGATATTTTTGCTACTTCCCCTATTATTTCAAAATTTCTTACAACTGCATCAATCGAA
>CAZYWQ010000636.1:0-1701 GCA_964651675.1 uncultured Candidatus Sumerlaeota bacterium
CCTTTGTATTTGGGTGATAAAGCCTTACCACGAATCTCTTCTGGAACTACTTTTAATGGTATAAACTCTACACCGAAGAGTTCTTCTTTGTTCAATTCATCGGAAACTTTTTCTCCATCTATCCAATTTGCACAAACAATTTCAAAAGGATATTCTGTGCCTCGTCCTTCGGAGAGATTTGTTCCTTCAAATATGCAGGTTCCAGGATATATCATCATAGCTTCCAGTGTGGGAATGTTGGGTGAGGGTGGTATCCAGGGAAATGCTGTTTCATCATACCACATACAGCGTTTGTAATAGTGCATACCGATTACCGATAGGTTAAGATGAGAACCGACATAAGCTTCACCGCTAAATAGTAGAGCAAGTTCGCCTATTGTCATTCCATATCTCCATAATATCGGATAAAGACCTACAAATGAGCCAAATTTTGCATCCAACAAATTCCCCTGAATTTTCTCTGCCGTTATAGGATTAGGTCTATCGAGGACATAAAACTCTTTGTTGTATTTTTCTGCCGATTCCATACATAATGCCATCGTCCATATATAGGTATAAAATCTGACACCGGCATCTTGTATATCGAATATCAATGTATCAATATCCTTAAGCATATCTTTTGCTGGCTTTTTAGTATTACCATACAGACTAAAGATGGGAATTTGTATTTTCTCATCAATGGATGAAGATATTAATGCGCCATCGGGTTGATTTCCTTTTAGACCATGTTCAGGTGAAAATATGGCTTTGACTTGAATATCTTTGTTTTTTAGAATGAGATCGACTATATGTTCTTTGTTGCAATTAATAGCTGTGTGGTTAGTAATTATACCTACTTTTTTACCACTAAATTCATCAAAATTGTTTCCTACTAATATGTCCAGACCAGTTCTTACATTTGTCATAATTGAATTAAGGTTTTAAAAATTCAGGCAAAGCATTTAGTTCGACTCCAAATACTTTTAATGCTATGAGGTAAGTGAATGTAACAGTTAATATTATACCTAAGATATTCATCCAGACGCCAGCTTTTGCCATATGGTTTCCAGATACATATCCAGAACCGAAAACAACAGCATTTGGTGGTGTTGCAACAGGAAGCATAAATGCAAGTGATGCCGCAATCGCTGCTGGTATCATCAATAAGAATGGATGCTGATCAATTCCGATTGCAATAGCTCCTAAGATGGGTAAAAAGATGGTTGCTGTTGCTGTATTAGAAGTCAGTTCGGTTAATAGTGCCACAATGATAGTTACGATAGCTATGAGAAAGATGGGGTGAATGTCCTTAAAAAATCCTACCTGGTTGGCAATAAGTTTCGATAATCCTGACACTTTGAATCCCTGAGGATGGGCTAATCCGCCTCGATAGTGTATAAGCACATCCCATGGGATTTTTTTTGCCCATTCCCAATCAAGAACAAATTCACCTTTTTTCAGGTTTACTGGTATCACAAAAAGAAAAAATGCCGCTAACATAGCAATCGTAGAATCTCCAATATTTGGGAATACAGTGTCCAATCCCGGAATTTTAACATTTTCACTTATTATTATGGTTTTGCGAAAAATCCAGGAAATGGCTGTCAGAAAGAAAATTATGAGTACTATTCGTTCACCTGAAGAAATTGGACCTAATTTTTTTCTCTACTCTTCGATGATTGTGATTTTTGAGTTGGTTTTTATTCTGGATACTGGAAATGC
>CAZYWQ010000637.1:0-1684 GCA_964651675.1 uncultured Candidatus Sumerlaeota bacterium
ATATAAAGTATATTGACTTAAGGTTTACGGATCAGATTTATTATAAAACGCTGTAGTGAACTTTGCGTTATTGAAAAGGAAAACAATGTTCTGGAAGAAGCAAAAAGAAAAGAACATAACAGGTTTGGATATTGGAACGACGAAGATATGTGCAATCATCGGAGAGATGAATGAGAATAACGAGCTTACAGTTCTTGGAATGGGGACATCGCCATCAAATGGTCTGAGGAAAGGCGTGGTTGTTGATATTGAAAGTACGATGAATTCCATAATGAACGCGATAGAAAAAGCCGAGAGAATGGCTAACATCGAAGTAAAAAATGTGAATGTGGGAATAGCTGGAAATCATATCGAGAGCTTAAACACAGTTGGTGCGGTAGCGGTATCTAATCCATTAAGAGGAGTCGTTGAGAGAGATGTGAGCAGAGCTTTAGCTAAGGCAAGAAGCGTAGTTATACCTCTCGAACGAGAGATAATTCACGAAGTCATTCAGGATTTCGAGATAGATGATCAAAAAGGAATTGAAAATCCGATAGGGATGAGTGGTTCGACATTAAAGGTGAATTTGCATTTGATAACAGGTAGTGCAACAATCACACAAAACATTATTAATTGTGTCGAACAAGCAGGCTTTAAAACTTCGACACCTGTACTGGAATCCTATGCTTCAGGTTTGGCATTACTTGATGAGAGTGAAAGGGATTTAGGAGTTTTACTAATGGATATAGGCGGAGGTTCCACAGATATTGCTATTTTTTCTGGAGGATGTATTAAACTCACATCCGGAGTGGATTACGCAGGTGATTATCTTACTAAGGACATTTCGGAAGGATTGAAGATATCCAAGTTTAGTGCTGAGAATATAAAGAAAAGATATGGTTATGCGATGGAAGAAGTCGTTGATGAAGATGAAGAATTCGAAGTTGAGCGTGTTGTTGATGAGAAAATTGTGAAGGTTTCAAAAAGTAAATTAAGTATGATAATAGAAGCGAGAATGGAAGAGATATTTGAACTCGTGAAAAATAAAGTCGAACAACAGATGTTAAAAGAGCGGGTTTTAGGCGGTGTTATTTTAACAGGAGGAACTTCTTTGTTGTCAGGAGTAGAGAAGCTGGCAAGTAAGTATTTTAATTTACCTGTTCGGTTGGGAGTGCCTAAGAATTTAAAAGGGATGTCAAGTATAGTATCAAGTCCCATATATTCAACAGCTGTAGGTCTCGTGTTATATGGTTTTGATAAGGCAAACCCTTATCCTTGGGAAAAAAAAAGTTTCGTTAATTCACTGGTGAAGAGTTTTGTTAGATCGGTGAATAATATATAAATTAGGCAAGAATGCTTGCCTTCATAGAGTCGCAACATAAGTATCATTTGTAATAAAATAAATAATCAGGGAGGAGAAAAATGAGTTCCAATGAAGCCAAGAAATCTATTTTTGAAGAGAAAAAATTAGGACTAAAGTTTAAAGAGAGTTTCGCACCACGAAATTTTATCATAGAAGAAACTGATAAGTCTTTTGCAAAAATCAAAGTGATAGGTGTAGGTGGAGCAGGATGCAATTCTGTGTGTAGCCTATTAGCAAGAGAGCTTGATGGCGTAGATTTTTATGTAATTAATACAGATTTGCAGGCATTAAAAAGGTCAGATGTGAAAATTAAGCTCCAGATAGGTGAGGATATAACGAATG
>CAZYWQ010000638.1:0-1683 GCA_964651675.1 uncultured Candidatus Sumerlaeota bacterium
CCAGAAAGTATTAAGGATAAGGAATTTTCAGATCCTAATTATCTCCTAAAAGGAGCACAATCCGTAATAAGTATTGCCGTTAATATGGATGATGAAATTGTGAGAAAGTACCTTTCTAAAGAGGACTATCTTTCACATTGTTATGAAGAGGGGTATCTTACAAAAGATTTACTACGAATTTGTGAAAAAATTAAACAATTTTTAGAAGAAAAAGGATATAAAGCCTATCGGTGTGATGTTAATAATAATTATCGAAATATAGATACAACAAGTAAAGCTGTGATTCCAGCTATAAAGAATCTTATTGCCTTGATTAATAAACAAAAAGATCCTAATATAGAATTAACACCTAAACAAGAAAAAACTTTAAATACTTTATCAAAAATGATTTTACCTAGTTTAAGGAAGACCCCATTGGATTTAATACCACAATTTTCACATCGGTGTGCTGCAGTTGCTGCAGGATTGGGGCGTGTTGGTTGGAGTGGTAATATAGTCACTGAAAAATATGGTGCACGGGTATTATTTAATTCAATTATTACTAATGCTGTTCTAAAAATTGATAAATCAATGAAAAATAACCCATGTATAAATTGTAAACTATGCGAAAAAGCCTGTCAAGGAGGTCTTTTTGCTAAAAATGAGTCACAGACTATTAGAATAGCAGATGTTGAAGAGAAAATTGCTAAAAGAAATAGTTCCGCCTATTGCCTTGCTGTTTGTACTGGTATGGTTGGACAAAATAAGTTTAAAGAATGGTCAACCTGGTCTCCTTTTCGCTTTGATGATATTGATTCACTTCAATTAGACAATTCAGTTGAAGATTATGTAAAAAATATGTTTGCAAAAGCTGTTGAAAAAGGTGGTAGAGAAGCTGAAAATGTCCTTAGAGAAGTCGAGGATACTTTTCTAGGATTAAATAATAAACCCGCTGAAGTCTTTAGACCCTCGTGTGGCTTTTGTCAAATGGTATGTGGTCCTACTATTCAGAATAAAAAGGAAAGCTACAAAGCAATCTTTAATTCTGGTTGTATAGATAAAAATATTGAATAAAAGTGAGAATATATGATAGAAAGTGAAGAACATAGAGAAAACCTAATCAAATTTGCTGAAAAATTGCGTTATCAAACACAATCAATTCCTCAAGATGAAGAGGGAAATCCATAAGAGAAATAATATATAATAATAAAACTATCAGTTATGTGAAATCTAAATGAATGATTATAAATTTATAAAATTGGAAAGAAAAGGGAAAATTTGTATCTGTACCCTTAATAGGCCTGAAAAGAAAAATGCTTTGAGTGAAGCATTCAGGACAGAAATTATTACTGCATTAGATGACCTCAGAGAAGATACCCGTATTTCAACTGTAATATTCTATGGAGGTAAGGAATTTTTCTCTACTGGTTTTGATAAAGATGAAGTTCAAGAAGCGATATTAGATCCTGAAAAAACTCAACGATTAAAAGAAACATCACTTCTCTTTCATAAAAAATTTTTTGAATATCCAAAATTAACCATAGCAGCAATTTCAGGTTATGCTCTTGGTGGTGGTTTTGATCTAGCCATACTCTGTCACCTTCGAGTTGCTTCAAAAACATCGATTTTTGGTCACCCAGAAATAGGATTTGGCGCAGTTCCATTATTCTTTTCCTATATGTCTCTTATGGGGCGTGGAAAGGC
>CAZYWQ010000639.1:0-1682 GCA_964651675.1 uncultured Candidatus Sumerlaeota bacterium
TCCATAGTGAATGGTCTGACAGTGAAAGAATTACAACGACCAAGTTCCCGTTTAACAAACGAATTGGTCTTGCCTGAGAATAAAAAGATCCTTTTCACTTCTTGAAAACCTTTCTTGATGAAATAGTATAGAATACTCGCCCACCTGTCATCATAGCAAGTAATCATCTTCTCGATCTTCCTTTCTCGCAACCTTCTCACCATTTCTTCGTAAAGAAGATCTCGATTGCTGTCAGATTCATAAGCTGGAACAATCCAAGGATAACTGACTCTCCCGTTGCTATCTGCCGTCATATAACCCGATACAGGTATTTTAGTCCAATAACGAGCTAAATGACTGGCAAAGCCTCTGTATACACCTCTGTATACCGATTCTGTCTTCGGTCTAGCAAGATATAACTGCAAATAAGGATCAAAAACTGTTTCACTACTGTTAATGTCGGGACTGTTGGGATCAATGCTTTTATTCACCAGTCCGTGTCTGAGATCGTGTCTAAACCTGCCCTTCAAAGACAAAAGTGCGGCATTGAAAATGACAGGCTGGTATTGTCTAAAATCAGGGCGTGATTCTTCTATTTCTAGCAAAACATTGGTAGGTCTCATTATCAGTTAACTACTAGCATCAGGCTTTATAGATTTTCATAGCAGGACCCTTACTCCCAACAAGTTGAACAACGATAATTTAAAGAGAATTCTTGTGTAAGGATTAAAAATAGGTTCATTTACACTTTCAAGTGTAATTGATAATCCTTAGCCAAAAATTTGCTCAAAAATGGCAATTTCCCAAAAGAGAAGCTTTAATAACCTGTTATACTATTACTCTAATGATATTAGAGTAATAAGCAAGGGTGTTATTTTGCACTACTGGAAGCCAGCTTATCAAGATTTTCAGAATTTGTTCACAAATGAGAAAACACTAAAGATACTGGTCATTCTGCACAAATACCGAAACAAGACGGCAAGTGCTTCTGATATCGCTAAGATACTAGACGTGCATATAAGTACTGCACAAAAATACCTGGAAATTCTCCACGATTACCAGTTAGTTGATAAAAAAACAGCTGCTCACAAACCAGGGAAGCCTACCTATTACACCCTTACAACAGGGGAATTAACTATAAATCTTGATATGGCACACCTGTCAAGCACGTTAGAAGAAGATGAAACGATTCCAAATCCGGTTATCCGCGAAAAAGTGTTTTCGCAGCGAAAAATCAACTACATTCTCGATGAAAATAATTTCATCCGGGAAATCACATGGATTCAGCGCGCAAAAGACGGGCGGCGCGTGAAACGTGGTATCATTCTATCAGATGCAGAGATCCAGTTTATGAAATACCTCCCGCATCCCACTATGCAGCCAGAGCCTTTTCTCGAAATATGCGAAAAGGGTCAAATAACAGATTATTTCACAGTTAAATCCTTACTATTATTCGTTCGGAAACTACAAGAATTAGATATAATAGAAGAATACATACAGGAGTAACAAACTCAATAAAAAGGAGATAAAGCTATGAAAACCAATGATGTCAAGGATCAGCAGCTTAGAGAATTCTTGATTTATCGAATAAATGATTATAGGGCAGCTCGGGAAATGAGAGTACGGAATAGAGCAATAAAGTATATAGTGGTTATTGCTTGTCTGGTTATTGTCACTGGCGTTGTTTCAAACCTGTTCAGGCT
>CAZYWQ010000640.1:0-1677 GCA_964651675.1 uncultured Candidatus Sumerlaeota bacterium
CTAAATAGACTACCCAATAACGATAATACTGCTCCTTCTGTCAAGAACTGTTTCACTATGTCAAATTTCGAAGCACCTTCTGTTTTTCTGATTGCAATTTCACGAAATCTATTTTTTATCGATATTATCATCATCGCAATAATAGTAATGCCTTCGGAAAATAAACAAACAATCGTCAAAGCAAAACCGAGTTGTCCAAACACCCGTAATAACAATCTCATTCGGTCAAACCATACCTGATTGAAAATCACATTAACCGATCTTCCCAACTTACCAAAAGCCACTTTCAAATCTTCCTGTAATCTCGGTATATCATCAATACTACTCGCTTTCACAATAATAGAACTAATCGGCATATCTTTATTACTCATTGCAAGAGAAATCGGAAAAATAACATTCTTAAAAGCATAATAATCAGAAACGGCAGTAGCACGCTCTGAATCCTCCAATCCTCCAACACCAATCACCTTCAGCGACAATTTCCTCGAACTTGACTCCAACTCTATTGTTTCACCAATTGCACTATCATAATTCCCAAATAGCTCTCTGGCGAGATTATTTTCGATAACACAAACATTCTCCTTATTTTCAACTTCATCAGCCGTAAATCCCTGTCCTGCCAATATCCGACAATTAAAAACACTTCCGAAATTCTCATCTGTCGCAAAAGCCTGCGTTGTCGTAGACACATTTTTATCAGATAAACTTACCGAATACCGATTCGAAATTATCGGAATTATCTCATCAACTCCTTTAACATTTTCTCTGATATACTCAACATCCGATAACTTTAAAAAATGACTACTTCTACTTGGAGTGATAATTTTTCTCGTTATAAGTAAACTTCCAATACCACTCTTATTTATATCAACCATAACTGACTTATACAATCCCATAAACAAAGCTATGTACGCAACAACAACTACGATACCCATTGCAGAAGCAATAAGAATCAATACAGTCTCGATAGGCCTTTTGATTAAATTCGTTATAGCAAGTCTTGCACTATTGACTAATTTCATAAGGTTTAATTTCTTTCAGATTATTGAAAAAACTATTCATATCTTAAAATAACCGCTGGATCAACTTTTACAGCTTGATATGCTGGAACAACTCCAAATGTAATACCAACAAATATCGATATAGCACAACCTAATAAAAACATCCACAATGGATACCCAAGAGCAAGAACAGGACTCGGAGTAATAAAAATTAAAAATTTCGCCACCAACAATCCACCAATGGTTCCCAAGACACCTCCGATAAAACATATAATCAAATTCTCAAACACAAACTGCAGTAAGATATCCCAATTTGTAGCTCCTTCGACCTTCCTAACCGCAATTTCTCTAAATCTTTCCTTTGTTGAAACAATCATAATACTTATTATAGTTATTGATCCGGTTATAATACAAATCAAAGCACCAGCAATAAATAAAGCACTGATATACAATATGTTTTTCTGAATGTAATAAATAACATCTGATCGCTTCACAATATCAAAATTTTTTCCAAGAGAAATCAGATACCTATCTAAGTCATCAACAAAATTACCAATATTTGCAATATCTGTTTGAATAAAAACCACATCCAATCTATTATCATTAGGATCTGACAAAGTGATAGGAAAATTAATATATCTTATCTCAAAATTATTATTATAAATCACTCCGATAA
>CAZYWQ010000641.1:0-504 GCA_964651675.1 uncultured Candidatus Sumerlaeota bacterium
GTATTACTGGTTTAACCTAGAAAATGAATAAAAAATCGAAATATGAATTCAACATTCTTGAGAATTAGCAGGTGACTGTAATTGAGGCTACAAATGTCACGAAAAGAACAGTTAACAGAATGGGCGAAGACAAATTTCGACCTAGACATCAAACCGGAACTTATTGATGAAGCTCTCACTCACCCTTCATACAAGGTAATAGATCCTGAAACAAAAGATAATCAGCGATTAGAAGTAGTTGGAGACTCTGTATTAGATTTAATAGTTATAGATTGGTTATACGACAATATAGATTCTAATGAAGGAATATTAACCCAATTAAGGGCGAAAATAGTCAGTAATGACTCCCTCGGAAGGCTGGAAAAGCTTCCAGACTCAATTACAGAAGTGCTACGTACTGCACCTGGATATGTAGTACACAAAAAGGACGTGGCTGCTGCTATCGAAAGCTTGTTCGGAGCGTGTTTTAAAAATTCCGGTTTAAGAGATTGTAAAAAGCTGTTT
>CAZYWQ010000641.1:514-1661 GCA_964651675.1 uncultured Candidatus Sumerlaeota bacterium
ACAATAATGGCAGTATAACCACAAAATCTCCTGTAAACGTCATTCAGGAGCATTTTCAAAAACAGCACTTGGCAATACCGAACTGCGAGGTGATTATAGTTGGAGGACCAGATCATGCCCGGGTTTTCAATGCTACTTACAGAGTTAACTACTATGGAAAGGAACTGGTTGCAATAGGGACAGGAAAGAACAAGAAGGACGCCAGAGAAAAAGCAGCACGAAATTTGTGTCAGAAACTAGGTATAATTTTACCATGAAATCAGTGAATAGTGACCATATTTCTAATTAGATAGCGATCAAATTTCCATACTGTAGATCAGAACTGCTCTCCACATTTATCTAGAGAAAAATTGTACTACATCATCTGCTGTCTCACATTAGATCCTTTCTTGACGGGTCTAAGTGAACTTCCACCCCATTTTCGCAGGGAGTCCGCCAAATGAATATAAATCAGAATCAGTCATCCCATTTTTCGATTTCAAAGGATACCGTGGCAATTGAAAGTAAAAGTGACCGCGACATCGAAAGAACACAGAGTAAAAGCAGTATCAAGCTCATTCCGAACACTAAGAGAATACTGGTTTCAATAGCTGGCAAGAAACCTGCTATGAAGCTCGATATTACAGGATCACTTGAAGTATAGCTAGATACCATAATCAAGAAACATGTTAGTACAACGAAAACTATGGACAGGAATGCATGGAGCATTGCATTCTTGATCAGTTTCATTTCTTTTAGATAACAGGTTAGGAGTTTCTCAGTGTTCTGAATCGTTACTTGCCTCTCGGGAAATTTGCTCAATAATTCGTTCCTCCCTTTTATCAATTTGTATATTCGATCCTTAATTCGACCATACCTGTTCTGCATGACCAAACCGAGGAGGCCGATAGCATTAATAACAATAATGGGGACTATCGTCATCCCTATGATATCTGTAGCTGCCACTTATCATTCACCGTTCTGTGATAGTATTTGCTGATTGATCTGCTACGTGATGGAAAAAATGTGGTCATTATAAAAGCCTCTGTAAATATCCTCGTGGAATTGTACTCTCGTCCTGAAAAGAACAATTTCGTACGAATAATTGAATGATGGATGCGATTTAAGTGAAAATCTTGATCACAGGTGCTACAGGTCAAGTTGGACG
>CAZYWQ010000642.1:0-1658 GCA_964651675.1 uncultured Candidatus Sumerlaeota bacterium
GAATAATATGAGCAATAAATAAAAATCAATTAAAAAATGAACATCAACTAAATGGTAAAAATAAATGTAGTGAGCACCTTTAGGTGCGTTTATATGGAATACAATTATAACGGGTCTAAAGACCCTCACTACATTTTAAGAATTTATTACTGCAGATTGTGAATTGTCGCATAAATACGACCGCTACATGTTTTAATGTGAACCAACATAGAACATTTTCTCGAGGGCTTTTCTTGCTTCTGTTTTTATCTCTTCGGGAATGGATACAACATTTATCTTGCCTAAGTGTTCGAGCGACCAACAAAGGTTATACTCGTTTATCACAGACATATTGGCACACACGGAATAATAAAGTGGATATATTTTTTTGTTTGGATTTTCCTTCGCCAATCTTAAAACAAGATTGATTTCGGTCCCGATGATAATCGTTGAGCCTTCTGGAGCTTCATTAACATATCTTACCATAAAACCTGTCGAACCATTTGCATCGGCAAGCTTAACGACTTCCTCAACACATTCAGGATGGACTATTATTTTTGCATCAGGAAATTGCTCGCGAGCTTCTTTTATGTGTTCCACTGTGAATCGCTTATGAACAATACAAAATCCATCCCATAAAATCACCCGTGCATTTTTAATTGCTTCTTTCGAATTTCCACCGTATTCAAATTCGGGTTCATATAAGATAGTTTCATTTTGCTTAATGCCTGATGCAATCGAAGTGTTACTTCCGAGATATTTGTCAGGTAGGAAAATAATTTTTTTGCCTTGTTTCAAAGCCCAATCGAGAATTTTTTTCGCATTTGCTGAGGTGCAACTCACCCCACCATATTTGCCACAGATTGCTTTTATATCGACTGATGAGTTTATATAAGTAATTGGTAAAAAAGAATCCTTGCCACATATCTCTTCTATTTCACGGAATGCCTTTTCTGCATCCTCATATTCTGCCATATCTGCCATCGGACAACCAGCAAGCATATCTGGATGAATAACTTTCTGATGAGGTTGAGCAAGAATAGCAGCGCTTTCTGCCATAAATCGAACGCCACAAAAGACAATAAATTCGGCATCTTTCTGTTCTGAAGCCTTTCTTGACAATTCCAACGAATCACCTCTGAAATCAGAAAGTTCCACTATCGAGTCTCGTTGGTAATGATGACCGAGAATGACGAGTTTTTTTCCATACTGTTTTTTTAATTCATTTATCCGCTCAACGATTTGCTCTACAGGTATTTGAAAATAGTCGAAATCGGGAAAACTTTGTATAGTAAGTTCATTTTTCATCGAATTAATTTAACATCTTTCAATTTATTGTTTGATTGGAAAAGAAAACTTCAGAATATAATGTGGAAATTATATTCTGAAGTTAAACTTATTCGACAGCACCTTCGGGTTTTTTCTGAGTGCGATAAATATCTCCGGCACTCATAGTTCCATTTGTTGAATCATAGATATTTAAACCGCCATCATAATCAGCGTTAGGTCCCAATGAGCCTAACTTCCATTCTCCATAAGCCGGATAGTAAACATCGCTGAAATAAGGGTCATCCCAACCGCCAGCATTGTAGTTTTCGTGTAACCACATACAATTCTGCCAGAAAATCTTGTTGTGTTCATCATCAAATATACCGATAGCAAAAGGGTCTTTTATGTCT
>CAZYWQ010000643.1:0-1652 GCA_964651675.1 uncultured Candidatus Sumerlaeota bacterium
CCATCACTGTTTCCATTATCCCAACAACCGATTCGATAAGGTAAGTGAATATATCCTCGTGGATTAATTTCTTTTTTCTTTTAAATATGTTAAACAATGGCTCCTTAAAGAATAATATAAAAAGAGGGATGATGATAAGTAATATGATCTCAAGAGAACTTGTTTCTTTATAATTAAAGACCAATCGTTTGATACCGATTCCGATTGCTCCCCAATAAAATATTATTCCAACTAATCCGAATCTATCTAAAATTCCTTCGTAAAAGTTTCTCTGTTTCAGTTTATTAATCATATTAAGAATAATACCGAGACTATTGATAACAATTCCGAAAATAATAGCGATTTGGAATATGGTTGAAATGTTATTTAGTGGTTTTAGCCATAAGTGAGGAAGAATGGTTTCGTTGCCGAAGACACTGCCATAAAGAAAACCGAAGATAATCGATGAAACGCTTACACTCATCAATATGAATCCGATGTCCGCATATTTTTTAATCTTTTCATTTTTTGAGCGATTTAGGATTAATCCAATCAAAAATAAGATAATACCCTGACCGACATCTCCGAACATAATTCCGAACATCAGGATAAAACTAATTGCCACAAATAATGTAGGTTCGATTTCTGTATAGTCGGGTGAACCGAAGACTGTGATTAATTTTTCAAATGGTTTGAAAAATCTTATGTTGCTAAGCATCACAGGTACTTTCAATGAGCCTTCGACGAAACCATCAAGGTCTGAAGGAGCGTAAACATTGAAGATTACAGTATCATCGGTGACACTTTTTATTTCCGACTCGAGTTTTTTGAGATTTTTTTGCGGTACCCAGCCTGAGATGAAATATAAACTGTGTGTTTTTCCAAAATTTCTTCTCGCTCGGAGTAAATCAAGGCAGTATGTTGTATAAAGATAACTTTCAGTTATAAAGTCTTTATATTTATTCGCTAAAGATTCTTTCTCATCGTTGAATAACAGAAGTTTTTTTCTGACATCGTCATATTGTTCTTTTAGTCTCAGCAGTTCAGTGGTTGGAATTCCTTTTAAATCATTGGATATGGCATCTTCTTTGAAATTAAAAGTTTTTAATATGTCTGATACAACCCATTTGTTTTTCTTGGAGAAAAATAATACGATTTTATTTTCGCCCAAATCGTTTTCGAAAGAGCTTACGATAGCCTTATCTCCCAGTTCATTTTTTAATTCAGGGATATTTTTTTCCGGAAGAGTGCCTAAAAGTGAATTTATATATTCAAGATGAATAAACTTATCAACATCGATATCAATGAATGAAACTTGTTTTAATTGAAGTATGTTGGATTCGATCGCCTTTAACTCATTATCAGCATTATTTATTTTGTCTTCGATCTGTTTTAGCTCTTTTTCTATTTGGGTAATCCTGGAAGCATACTCCTCAATATCTTTGTTTTCGTCGATTTTAAGGATACTATCGATTTTAATATTCAATTTATGAATGAAAGAAGTCAGAGTTCTTTCTATATCTTCGAATTTTTTGATCTGTTCAGAGATATTATCAGGAGAGATTTCTTTAACATTTTTATCCATTACGGCATTGATGAGGTGCATAACACCTAATCGACCAAGAGTCTTCGTTACAATTTGTATATGTTTGGAAAGGATGATGATATCAACC
>CAZYWQ010000644.1:0-1651 GCA_964651675.1 uncultured Candidatus Sumerlaeota bacterium
CCCATCGACTCTTTCGCCAATATTAAAGACGATTCCATAACCATTTGCAAAATTTTTCGCATACCGAAATGTAATAAAAGGATCATCCATACACCAACCGATATAGAACACTGAATGAACAAGGAATATAAGAATAGACAATCCTAAATAGAAAACAGGAGACTTGAACAAAATTTTGGAATGATTATTATCGGAAGAGGTGACACCAAGCATCAAATGAATTCTTTCTATAATAATCCAAAAACATCATTACATAGCGCCGTAGCCAGTAACAACAACAAAAATGGTCTTCATAAGAATTTTAAAATCGAGAAATAATGACCAATTATCAATGTACTCAAGATCGAGTTTCATCCAGGTTTCAAAACTCACCTTATTTCTGCCCTTAACCTGCCAAAGACAAGTGAGACCTGGTTTCATACTAAATCTTCTTCTATGCCACTTATCATACTTCATAGCTTCTTCAGGAACAGGTGGTCTCGGACCAACCAAACTCATATTCCCTTTTAACACATTGAAAAATTGTGGAAGTTCATCCAGACTTAATTTTCTTAGGAGCTTTCCAATTTTAGTGATTCGTGGATCATTTTGTATTTTAAATGCAGGACCATCTAACTCATTATACTTTAATAATTTTCTTTTTAATTCTTCAGCATTTGAAACCATAGTGCGAAATTTATAACACCAAAACGGCTTCCCATATAATCCAAGTCGTTTTTGTTTGAACAATACTTTCTCTCCGGGTTTTGATGTTAATTTTATGACTATATATATTATTAACATCGGAATTGCACATATCACTATCAAAATTGCTGCAGCAATTCTATCAAATAGATATTTACTAAACAATGCAAAATTCATATCCCTCGTTGGATAATAAGATAAAACAGGAGTATTTTCAAAATCGACAAGTTTAGGATGGAAAATTTCATGTTTGAAAAAATTCAATGCAACTCTTGCCTTTAATCCCATCTCTTCACAACTCTCCAATATGGTAGCAAGCTCATCAAGTTTAAGTTTGGACGGAATAATAATAATCTCATCAGCAGGATTTTTGAAAAGAATATCAGATGCATCCTTATAGAATCCTATTATATTATATCCATATAATTTTTCTCCCCTACCGATACAGGGATCATCTGATATAATACCTTTGATTTTAAATCCCCAATATGGATGTGTATTAATAATCTCTATAAATTCTTTTAATCTTTTCCCACAACCTATAAAAATAACCGTCCGAAAATTATAACCTTTTTTTCGCAGCTCAACTAGGAATCTCTTAACTGAAACATTCTTTATAAGTAAAAGTAGAAATGACAAAGAACAAAATAGGTAAATCTGAACACGACTCTTGTTTAATTTCAGAAAGAAAAGTAAAAAGGTCAGACATACTGTTAACTCGATGCAACTTATGAAAACTTTTTTTGCAACTTGAAGGTTATTTAATACTCTCTGTGATGAATACATCCCATTAAAGCTTAATGCTACGATAGCTATCAGAATTCCCGGGATAACTAATATGATGTAGTCACTAAGGGGAACAAAAACGATCTTCTGTGGCAATACATATTGTGCCAAAATGTAATTACGAATAATATGGGCAAGCCAGAATGCAAAACCTATTAGAAAAATATCTAATAGTTTATTT
>CAZYWQ010000645.1:0-778 GCA_964651675.1 uncultured Candidatus Sumerlaeota bacterium
GTAAAACAATATGCAAATAAAGATATATCAGGGCAACAGGTTCTTGATTCTTCAGTTATCCTTATGGGTGATGAAAAAATAGAGTTAAAACTGAGGTAACAAACAAATGACCTTCCCTTTCAAAATATGGCAATTGCCAAGTTTTGCTATAATAGAAAAATTTAGGGCTATGAAAAAATTTGTTATTATCTTGATAATTTTTTCTTTTTTGGGTTTTCAGATAAATGGTTGTGCATTTTTTTCTCAGACAGAAAATAGAGAAGCAGTCGGAGCTGCTTCAGGAGGTATCTTAGGGTTTGCTATTGGAGGAAATGCCTTAGGAGTCATTATAGGTGCCCTTTCTGGAACATTAGTTGCACCGGCTATTGGTTATTTTTATGATAAAAAGATAGCGCCAAGAAAAAAGGCTGCGGAGAAATATAAATTAAGAGATGGAGAAGAGAAGCTTGTTATAGAAAAATCATCAATAGTACCTCAAAATGTAGCAAGTGGTTCAGCAGTAGAGACAAGTATTCAATATACAGTTCTTGCACCTATTGATGTGCAACAGATAAGAATTACTGAAACAAAAATGCTTACCAATCATAATGAAGGAGTAATAGAAATAACTAAAAGAGAGGTTCTCAAAACGCAGGGGACACATATCTCTAAATTTAAGTTCACGGTACCAAAAAAATTATCTAAAGGCGATTATACCTTAATTACCATAATCTCCAATGGAAAACAAACAAGATCAGCAATGTCTCCCATAAGAATTTCTGGCGGGGTGGACGGGACC
>CAZYWQ010000645.1:788-1650 GCA_964651675.1 uncultured Candidatus Sumerlaeota bacterium
TCTCAATCCTCATCAATCTACATCAAGTAATATCAATAACTTAGAAGACCCAAAATCATGAAATATAGGCTATTCTGCAAAGTTCTTGAGGTAACTGCACACCTGCCATAACTTTTGCCACCCTTAGTTTTACAGGCAAAGCAGCTTATGCATCCCTTAAAGTTTAGATCGTACAGATGAATGAGTTCTGTTTTTGCCCCCTGTGAGGTAGCTCCTTCGATAGCCTTCTCAAGCAATGTTGCCGTATTCCATTTTTTCCTTGGACTTCCATTAAATGCAATAATTTTCATAAGTGACACCTCTATTATTTTTGTTGATATTCAGATTATGTCATATATTCGTAATTTTTTGAATCTTCATAATTCCCCCTATCCACCTTACAACCCCAATGCATGCAGAAACCCATTTAAGATGAAGAAAGACAAATAGTCTCTCTACAAAATCCCCTCATAGAAATAAAATTTTGTCTCCTTCAAACTATATCTCACTCTTCCTGAAGTCCGCATTCTTAACAAACTATTAGAAGCTGTAGATTTCAATTGTTAATAGATATATAATCTTGTCGTATATTTAAACTTTTGAAATAGGGGGAGTTGAGAAATGTTTGATATAAAATTAGAAAGACTTTTGCCTATAGTTGCCCAAAGGAAAAAACCCTTTATCGAAGAAATCCTGAGTTGTTATTCTGACAACATCCACTCAGTCCATATAGTTGGTAGCTCCATAACAGAGGATTTTGATGAGAAGACATCTGATATCAATAGCATATTCATACTAGAGCAGATGGACTTAAAGTTTATTGAGTTAATTGCCCCTCTTGGCAAAATATACCATAAAAAAAGTATGGCAGCTCCGCTTATTT
>CAZYWQ010000646.1:0-1640 GCA_964651675.1 uncultured Candidatus Sumerlaeota bacterium
ATTCAATCACATAAGAATTATCTGAATATAAATCATCTTCGATGTGATATCCTGCGGTTCTTATTGGTTCAACCAAATCAGAGTTCTTTGAGATTCTTACTCTCCGAATATAATATTCAGAATGAGGATAATGGATACCAGGCGTAACGCCTGGGAGTAAGCTTACAGTCCCACTTGGTTTTACAGTTGTTAATTTAATGGACTTAGGAATACAGAGCCAATCAGAATATGTCTCGTCTAATTGTCTTAAGTAATTGTACCCTTTATCACACCACTCAAGCATCTTTCTACGTCCATGTTTCACAAAGGCTTCAATGATACCAGTTTGAGAAATGCCCATCCGTCGATTTTTTAACATAACTGCATTAGTCTCTTTCCAATGTGTATTCACTAACGTAACCGATTTTGCATAGAGATATGCGTACTTTAATGTTTCTTGAAATTCCTCGTAAGAATCATGCCTTGAGGGAAATGATTCAACCAAACACTGATAAGTGAGAACATTACCAAATACGCCCATATGATTTAAAGGTTCAGTAAAACAGTAAACAGGTTGGGAATTATTTAATTTCTCAACTTTTATGATTTTTTGTTTTCTAGCTCTATCAATTAATTTTCCTTCTGGATGACGATTATTGACTGCATATCTTTTACCTATTCGAGTTGTTTTTTTAATTCTTGTTGGTATTTCCTCACATTCATATGATGGAATGTATAAACAATAAATGGAATAATTTCTGATTCCATAATTAGTTTCTTCTCCAGCTTCACCAGCAGAATATATGGTAGAATGATTAATACCTACTCTACGAAGAAGTATTTGAAGATCTCTTATTTTTTCTTCGTTTCCAAAAATTCTATAATTATCTGTATTTATTTGATGACATAAATTTCCATCAGTTTCGATTAATCCCGCAAGAAATTCTAAAATTGATTCCTTATCCCAGCTAAAAATAATATCAGATAGTCCTAAGGATTTATTATTTAAGTGTTCCGCAAGTGAAAAGTCAATAACACCTTTAAGATTCAATCGGTTATATGGTTCATTATAACCCTCCTTTATTTGTTCCTTATACCATGTTCCTTTAATATCAAGATCTTTTAATTTTGAAGTTTCTCCGCAAATGCAGACCATTGGATAATCTTTATCAATATAACCATCACCTGAAAAAAGACCATATTCGAATGCATTTGGCTCATAGATACCATCATATTCTTTATCAATTTCGAATGATACTACATAATCTCCTCTTTTAAGATCTTTTGTCTCGACTGATCGATATATCCTAGCAGTTGAGGGTTTAATATGCCATTTATGATCTGATGTACAATTTAAATATGACCCATCTGATATAAACACCCTATAAATTTCCTTATCTTCAGCTGCTAGGAATGGAATTACCTTTGACCAACGATCTCCATTCCATACTTTTATTTCTTTACCAACCACTTCCGAGATTTGGGGAGCGCCATTTTTGGTTTGAATTCTTGTGTCTCCTGTAACACAGCATAATTCGAATGATTCTAAGGTCTGTTCTCCACAAGGATTGACACCTGCCGCTTTTTTATCCTTATTATCAGGAATATCTCCCATTCGTGAATATGCCTTTGCGTTCTCCAACCAAAAAACACCAGGCTCA
>CAZYWQ010000647.1:0-1632 GCA_964651675.1 uncultured Candidatus Sumerlaeota bacterium
TCTCAAAGACAGAACTAAAAAGGGCTGTCGGTTTATAATAATTCACCAAACTATCATATCGAAAATATTTTAAAAGAGGAAATTTTATGAGAATATCAATATTCGGATTGGGATATGTCGGTGCGGTATCTTGCGGATGTTTCGCAAAAGATGGGTACAATGTAATCGGTGTAGATATTTCTCAAACGAAAGTAAACCTGATTAATCAGGGACAGTCCCCTATTATTGAAGATGAAATAGGAGAGATTATAAAACAGGTTGTCGAAGAAGGGAAATTAAGAGCAATTCAGGATGCTCAAGAGGCAATATTAAACACCGACATTTCCCTGATCTGTGTTGGAACACCGAGTAAACCGAATGGAAGCCTTGATTTGACTTATGTAGAAAGGGCTTGCGAACATAGCGGACAAGCATTGAAAAAGAAAAACGACTATCACATTATTGTTGGAAGAAGCACAATCCTACCAGGAACAACAAAAAATTTGATTATACCAACTTTAGAAAAACATTCTGGCAAAAAAGTTGGCGCGGATCTTGGTGTATGCTTCAATCCGGAATTTATGAGAGAAGGAACTTCTGTCTATGATTTTTATAATCCACCCAAGACCGTGATTGGAGCTGATGATGAAAAAAGTGCTAACATCGTTAAGGAGCTATACAAAGACTTGCCTGCGGAAATAATTATTACATCAATCGAAGTTAGCGAAATGGTCAAATATGTTGACAATAATTTTCACGCAATGAAAATCACTTTTGCAAATGAGATTGGAACAATCTGTAAGAAGCTTAATATCGACAGTCATAAGGTGATGGAAATCTTTTGTAAGGATACTAAATTAAACATTTCACCATATTATTTCAACCCAGGTTTCGCATTTGGTGGTTCTTGTCTACCAAAAGACATCAGAGCATTGTGTTACAAATCAAAGTCGATGGATTTGGAAACACCGCTTCTTAATTCTCTTATGGAAAGCAATCGAAAACAAATTAATAGAGTAGTAAACCAAATTGTCAGGATAAAAAAGAAAAAGATTGGTGTCCTCGGATTCAGTTTTAAAGCGGGTACCGATGACCTGAGAGAAAGTCCAATAGTCGAAGTAATCGAAACTCTTTTAGGCAAAGGATATTCGATTAAACTGTATGACAGGAATGTGAATATTGCCCGATTGATCGGTGCGAATAAAAAATTCATCGAGGAACATATTCCGCATATAGCTCAATTAATGTGTGAAAATATGAATGAAGTTGTGAATCACGCTGAAGTTCTTATCATCGGAAACAACGCTGATGAATTCAAAGATGTTCTTGATAAAATTGGCGAAGATAAGATTATAATTGACCTTGTGAGGATTGATAAGAACAAAAATTCCGAAGGGAATTACTATGGCATCGCATGGTAAAAGGATTCTGATCATTGTTGAAAATCTTCCTGTTCCTTTAGATAAACGTGTCTGGAACGAAGCAACAACACTGACTAAGGCAGGATATAAAGTTTCAATCATCTGTCCTCAGGATAAAGGATATAACAAAAAATATGAGGTGATTAATGGCATATCCATTTATCGTCATCCACTACCACCAGAAGGAAGGCGGTTCTGGGGCTATGTGAGAGAATATAGCGTTGCCTTGTTC
>CAZYWQ010000648.1:0-1624 GCA_964651675.1 uncultured Candidatus Sumerlaeota bacterium
TTATAGCCCTGATTCTTCAAAATCGAATAAGTTAATACACTTGTTCCGTAAAAAGAATTAGGTGATAATATAATTAACAATCAACTTTTGTGAAGCATACGGCGTAATCTATCACCTGTTTTTTCGGCATGATTAGCGAGCATTCCCAATTTGCCAAAGATAAAAAACCATAAAAATATTTCGGTAGGAGGAATCTCATTTTCAAGAGCAAAAAGTTTCTTAGCCACCTCAAGTTCGATTTTATCCGATTCCCATTCTGCATGTTCAGCTTTGGCTATAATGTCTATGACTTCTTCGGCTTCTTTTCCACCAAAGGCAACTTCAACAAGGACTTTTAATTTATCTGTCGCTTTGTCAATCAGTGTACATACTTCAAGAACTTTGTTCACATAATTAAGCATAGGTTCTTTCAAGTCTGGATGAACTTTGAGTTTTTTGATTGTCAAAAGGACAGCGATGTCTTCGATTGCATCTGCCATACTATCCTGTAGTTTTAAATAACCTAATATATCATCTCGATGGACAGGCAAGAAAATGCCTTTAGGAAGAGTATTGCGAATTTCATTTTTGATTTCATCGGCTTCATGTTCAACTTTCGATACTTTTTTTACTAATTGTTCTATTTTTTTGTAATCTTCTTCGAAGACAGCTTCAAAGAGTGGTTTCACAAGCTGTATGCATTCTTTCACCTTTAGCATATGCTGATAAAGGGGTTCGAAAGGTGATTTTCTGAATAAGTCTAATATGCTGCTCATATTAAACCTCGCATAATAAATGAATTTAAAAAAGTTAGAGAGAGAATCTCAGAAGTTTTTTCTGAAATCAAACAATTTTTATTCTAAATTTTTTATTTGTAAAAACCATAGTAATTATTTTAGTTTTTGCTTGCATAAAACAATTCATTGACAAAATTATATTTTTTTGTTGATTTTTAATAAAAATTAAATCAAAGATTTTAAGCAATTATTAGTTGGTTATATTAGGATAAAAAAAGAGATGTTAAATCAAAGTGTCCTTGTATTAAATAAAAGTTGGTTAGCGGTGCATATCACTAATCTTAAGCGAGCTATTTCCTTATTGTATCAAGGATTGGCAAAGGTTGTCACTGAGAACTATGAAGTTTATGATTTCGATTCGTGGCAAGAGTTGTCGAAGTTTGCCGAGGATTATCAGGAAGTTATCCATACAACGAATTTCAAATTGCTTATTCCTAAGGTGATAGTCTTGACCTTTTTTAATAAGGTACCTCCGCAGTTTGTTAAGTTTAATAGAAAAAATATTTATATTCGGGATAATTATACCTGTCAGTATTGCGGTCTGAAACCACCAAAGGAAGAATTGACGATTGATCATATCATACCAAGATGTAAAGGTGGTGTTTCGAGCTGGGATAATGTGGTGCTTGCCTGTACAAGATGTAATGCGAGAAAAGGTGGCAAACTTTTAGATGAGGTTGGAATGGGTGTCATAAAAAGACCCAAAAAACCCAACTGGTTAGCTTTAGTAAGTGATAATAGACCATTTGTAGCTGATGAAAGTTGGCAGAGGTTTATTGATCTGGCGTATTGGAATGTGAAATTAACCAATTAGGTTTTATTTGTAAGATAAAAATACTTAATAGGGA
>CAZYWQ010000649.1:0-1619 GCA_964651675.1 uncultured Candidatus Sumerlaeota bacterium
CCTACTTAGGGTCATATAAATGCCTGCCTGCATGTTTCCAGTTATAAAATTGATGTCGATAACGTTGTCGTCGGAGTTAGCAATTGCTATCCCATAATCATTATAATTAACGGTGTTATTGTAGACTGTGTTATTAGAAGACGAATCCAAGAAAATTCCGTATAAGGAATTATCAGACAATGTATTGTTCTCGATGGTTCCATTGACCACGTTACTGAGCCGTATGCCCGAATATCCCGAATCCGCGTCAGTGACCATGCAGTTTCTCAGGATGAAATGATCATTTGTGTTTTCAATTAAAATACCATCAACACCCAAACTACTTGCATTAATCACATAATCTTCAATAATGAATGGACTTCCTTGTGATCCGTCTCCTGAACTCGCAAAGGCGGCGAGCGAGGCATTTCCATTAATCGAAATTGGAGGTGCCAAAATCCTCAACGGGAAATTGGAAGGCGATCCGATAGGAATGGTGTTAAGAATCAAGCTAAGGGGGTCAAAAAAGCTCATACCCATAAGAAGGAAGGCAATCACTATGAAAAGTAACTTCCTTTTCTTAAAATCGCTCATGATACCATTCCACAAAGAACCATTTCTCGAAGACATTCAGTATTAAAAGAATAAAGGTCTTTTGTTGTCATTATTTCCTTTACAATTGGTTTTGTAAGGATTTAAGATTTCTTCCTTATTCGCCAAAAATGTTTCTAATCAGAACCTTTGCTGGTCGAAACACTTCCAAGTTCTGGACTCTGAGTGATATTACATCTTTAAAGAATTCCTCGAATTTGATAAGTAGATTCCTTAACTTGAGACGAAGAATTTCAAGGTCTTCTTCCACCAATAAAGCCGCCGTCACCTTTTCTCCATATTCAATTATGAGATTCCTCTCTCCTTGTTTGATAACTGACAATTTTTTATCACTTTCCGTCATGTTCTTGACAATATCCACTACGCCAGTAATGCCACTACCTACGAGGTGCGAATCTTTTGTAGAGCTACCTTTAAAAATTTGGTCGTAGACACAGAGTCCACCCGATTTTATAATGTAAAGATGCAATATCTTCTCTTTCCAATCAAGTTCCGATAACGAAGGTAAGCTCCATAATCCGAAACCCAAAAAGGACATTCCTCCGATTTCAATCAAATAGGTTATCCAGCGGAATGATGCGAGGTCAATATATCCAACAATTCTTGAAAGAGAAGCCCCTCCTACAAAGACGATCCCACCGCATACAATAATTGCAAGCGATATCCGAATTTTTCCACTTACAGTTCCTAACCATTTCACTGCAAAATATAAAATAATTGAAAGTAATACGAAAATGATTGCGACTAGGGTGATTAGAAACAAAAGATTGGACCAGCTATAATATAGAAACACAAAAATAAGAGCGCTGCCAATTAAAATTCCTACATATATCCGACGTATTAGGTCCTGTTTGAATATTTTCTTGAAAAAGACTTGATTCATGATTAAGATGAAGATTAAAGCTCCAAGTGATAAGGCAGTTCGACTCACTAATTCAAAAACCCCGATATTGATGGGTCCGAATACAAAAACAAACTCAAAATAATGAGTCCTAAAAACGTAAAACAGCTTATAAATAGAATAACAC
>CAZYWQ010000650.1:0-1615 GCA_964651675.1 uncultured Candidatus Sumerlaeota bacterium
GAATTTAATTTTAACGATTTTTTGCAATTCTTCCTTGTACCTTTTCATTGTATCATCGAGCACAACAATCACTTCATCGATGAATTTATCTGCTTTGTTTATCGCAGTGACCAATTTGCTGAAATCCACCCTAGCTTCCTCTACTGACCTTATCATTCCACTATCGCCATTTTCCAGGTTGACCAATTCATCGAGGAGACCAATGAAATACTTGCTGTCTTCCTTATATACGACTCTGATCAGTATGCGAGGTTTCTGCCCTTCCTTACTGCGGGTGTTTAAAAATTTTGTACCGAACCAAAGCGAATCCAGCATGTCTTTGATGTCATCTTCGGTGGTCTGTGCCTTCAAAGCCTGAAGCCGGTTTATTGTGCCATACATTGCAAAAAGTCCGTATGGGATGTAATTGTCAACACGGAATGTTTTCTTGTGCTTGGCTTCGCCATCTGCTCCTTTTGTCGCAAATGCGCCTGTCCCCTGCTTTAAAATCGTTTCAGTCTTATTCAGGGATTTGCTCCAACTGAACTGAACGGCCCCAACCAATTGAATTTCGCTTTTTGGTGCCACTCCGCCAAAAAGCCTGTTATCGATGCAAGACAGAAAAACGGATATATCGTTGTTTTCCTTTTGTTCCTCCCTTAATTGGTCGAATCGGTCTTCCGCCTGAAAGCCATTCTCCAAGATGATCTCATTGTTGATAAAGATCGATTTTGATTTACGATATTGCAAGTCATCCCTGATAGTTCGTTTTACCCTTACATCGCTTACAATCGCTTTTTCGTCTACATCATCGAAACGTGGTGAGTTATCCGTAGACATATCTCCATTCGGATTGCACATTCTCGCATCCCACATGAACAAAATTTCACTTTGTCTTGCCCTGTTTTCCATATTATTCCTCCATTATTTTTTAATCTTCTTAATCTTTTAATTATTCTCTTATCTTATCCAAATCCTGACTTTCGCGTTTAAAAGATATGTAATCATCAAATCCGGCAACAAAGGCATATGATATTTTAGCACTTGAAATACCAGCAGCACTTGCCGTTGGAACTTCATGAGCCAACCTTCTCACCTCCGAATCATTGCGGAGGCGCAGTTTAAGTTTCTGTTCGAAACGGAAGGCCATTTCAAATATTCTATCCAGATTTCGATAATTGATAATCTGATTGGAAAGCCAGGTTTTGAATGTCGTGTTCCCTTCACTCACTTCCGATTTATAGGAACTATCTATCACAGCTCTGGCATACGCCCCGACATAATACGCCTTTTGTATAACCTCATTTTTAAAAAAAGACGCGGATTCCTCATCAATCCTCTTTTTCAGATATTCGGCAAACGATTTTTTCCCTTCCATAATCACTCCTGTATTTTATTTATGCTTCGAAAAAAGGACATTAATTTTTCTTCAGCATTGATAAATGTTGATGAATTATCGATCCATTCCTTTTTCCCTTCCTTTGTCATTCGCTTTTTCCTCTCGTAATTAAACTCCCTGTTAAATTCGAAGCGTTTCATTAAATCATCCTTCTTTATCGCTTTATCAGTAAGCAGCAAACCTGCAAGATAAATTTGTTCCTTCAAAATACGACCTTTATTATGTCGAGCCGTACGG
>CAZYWQ010000651.1:0-1207 GCA_964651675.1 uncultured Candidatus Sumerlaeota bacterium
TACGAGGATTTTTTTTTATTATTTTCTTCATATTATCATGTGCCAGTTTTATTACCTTCAACACCCTTTCTTTTTTTACTTTTCCTATCGCATCATATAATGAAACATGGGTTGAAACATGAATTACAGCCATATTACTACTCACCAACATCATTGCGTAATCAGTTGTCTTTGTTTTATCAGCAAATATCTCTGTATGCCCGCTGTATTGGTAACCCGCTTTGTTTATTGACTCTTTGTTGATAGGACAAGTTACTATAGCTTCTAAAAATCCCTTTTGAGACAGATCGATAGCAGTGAAAATATATTCCATGGATGCCTTTCCGGAAGCAGCACTTACATTTCCGTAATGGAAGTCATTAAAACCGATATTCCCCAAATCGAATAGGTCTATAATCCCATACTTTCCTATTAACTTTCCAACATCTTCTATTGTATGCAGTTGTAAGTAGCTATGGCAAATTCTAAGAGCATCCTCCATTACTGCTCTTGAGCCGATCACTATAGGTGTCAAGTGTTTATAAATTTCTTCTCTAGAAAGAGCTTTTACAATAATCTCTGCCCCGATCCCTGCCGGATCTCCCATTGTTATACCAATTTTAATTTTTTTATCTTTGATCACGGTATCACATTATGTTCTCATTTTCTAATTTTTCTATGACCCTTTGAAGGGTGTTTATCTCTCCAAACCCACCAGCCTTTGTTACAATAAAAATCTCTGAACTTTTTGAAGTTTCTGCCACTGTAATAGGGATACCTGGTAATAATTCGGCCAGTATGGTGAGCATAGTTATCCCTAGTGCAGAACACACACCGAATGCAATATCACCTCCAATTAACAGTAACTGATTTAGAGAATGGTTTTCTATTAACTCCCTTACAAGCGTTCCTATAAAACTACGTATCTTCAGTTCAAGCCCACGCAAGTAGACTCCTTTTTTCTTCTTAAGTTCTTCAATATATTCCTGCTTAGCAAATACAGGATCAGGATAAATTACCACGTGTTTCTTCTGTTTCAGCGGAGCAGATAGTTCTGATAAATAAACCTCTAGGGATTTCTCCCAATTAAGTAAGATTTCGTTAACATTAATCTTTAACTGATGTATTGGTATTGAGTTCGAAATATGTTGGATTTGGGATATCGTTATTTTATTTTTAGAACCGCCTATAATTAAAAATGGTCTTTTGCCTTTGTATTCTATAGCAG
>CAZYWQ010000651.1:1217-1607 GCA_964651675.1 uncultured Candidatus Sumerlaeota bacterium
CTTGGGAAATACTGAGCCAAACCAGATGAACCGGCATACAAAACTGTACCGTCGAATTCCAAACCCCCAGTAACAATCCTCTTCAGGTCCTCACTATCAACAGAATCTACAATGATCAGCTTTGATCCTTTTTTGTGGTATTGATTTAATTTGGCAAGAAAGTTATGTTTGCCTTTTTGTAACTCTTCAAGCTTCAAGTTTGATATTTTCAAACTTGTTTGCCTTTTAAGTATACTAGCAATAGATGATCCTTCTATTCTCTCTTCTGTATCTTTGTAGTAATATCCATTGTATTTAATAGGCATCTCGTTTATTAGCACGCATCCACCTATAGTAGTTCTGAAATTCGATGGCAGAGATGGTGTAAAAATACATATATCCCTTTTGAGC
>CAZYWQ010000652.1:0-1606 GCA_964651675.1 uncultured Candidatus Sumerlaeota bacterium
TTGATTGTTCCTGATATGTTTTTCTTAGAACCAAAATCAAGTCCACCAATGACTTCCATTTTAAGATCATCTATATCAACATATAAATCACCATCTCGCCAGTAACGAAGTGAGATTGTCATAGATACTGCTTCTTCAGGAACTGTATAGTTGTATGAGAATTCTTGCCATTGGTTTGCGATTGTATTACTCATTCCGTAAACGCATTGTGCTTGAGATGCGCCAGAATAAATCCAACCTGAAGGACGAGGAGATTGTTCAGTTATGTCCTCATCGCATTCATTGAAGAGTCGAACACAAAAAATATATTTGCTTTCGATATTGGTACTTCTACCAAACCAGGAAATATTGAGAACACTTCCTGATTGGACATTTATTTTCTGAGGAAAAGCAATTCCACATCCTAAGGAGACACCGTTTCCTAATTTTAGATAAGGAGAATTATCAACTCCATCATTATCGATCCATTCATAATAAATGGTACTTGCTTCCCAATTATCCATTATAGCTGAGTTCCAATTAACTTCTCCCGAATTAAAATCTTCACTGAAGAGAATGGATTGTTCTGTAATCGGAACAGGTTGATAAAATTGAAAACCTCCCCAAACTTCTGGAAACAAAGTCAAATTCTCACCATCTATGATTAATTGATTAATCCGACCTGTTGTATCATTCAAATCCAGTTCCAGACCGTCATCAGTCGAGATATTGATTGCAAGAATTGGTACTATTATGAAGATAAGAATGGTGAAGAAAAAAAATCTTACTAATTTATCCACTTTAAATAAATCCTACCGATTGTCTTTAGATATATGGTTCTAAATTGGAAAACATATTGTCAAATTCTCTTTTTATTTCTTTTTCATTGATGAAATTTAATGGATTTTCGCTACAGTAATATTTGGGGATTTCTTTGTGATAGGATATCATTCCAATCACTGGTATTTTGTTGTCGTGACAGTATTTCTGGATCGCTCTTGTGTTTGATTGATTTATGTTATGCTTGTTTATTATCGCTAAGGTCGGAATTTTGAAATGAGCCGTTACTTCTATAGCTCTTTTCATATCATTTATTCCCGATAAGGTTGGTTCTGCTATTATTATGGTGAGATTAGTTCCTGTTATAGATGCGATTAGACTGCATCCAAGCCCTGCTGATGAATCTATAAGAACTGTGTCCTTTTGTTTCTTGTTTGCTATTGCAGTTGCTACATTGCGAATATTCGTAATTACTTTTCCTGTGGCAGTTGCACCTAATTCGGATTCCATATATATTAGGAATCCATTTGTTGTTTGGCTAACAATGAGTTCACCTATGTTTGCCCTGAGGATGCAATTTCCGAAAGCAGAAGAACAATCGGTGAAATAACAAGTGGATTCCCTTCGGGTAAATATAATCTCGAATGTATTACCGGAAAAACAAAAGTTACGGTGCAGCAGAGTCGTTTAGTAATTCCTGAAGTAAAATACAAAATAGATATAAATAAGATAAACATAATTGACTGCTCTGCAGGAGCTGATGTGAATCTGTTACTCTCAATAACTAATGCTGATTATGTATTAATCGTAACCGAACCAACACCAATGGGCTTACACGACTTACAAA
>CAZYWQ010000653.1:0-1602 GCA_964651675.1 uncultured Candidatus Sumerlaeota bacterium
ATAATTTTCTGGTCTCTGCCAACATTTAACTCCATCGATTCCTGAGCATATCCCTGCTTAACCGCACTCAGTTGATAAGTTCCCTCAATAACATTATAATAACTAAACTTCCCTTCATAATCTGTATTCGTAAAAATACCCTGCCAGATACCCTGTTCGATTATATCTTCAATACTCTTATCAGTACTAATTAAACTCAACTTCACATCTGCTTCACTAATAGGTTCTTTGGAATCTTTATCAATCACAATACCCATAATTTCTCCCTGCGGAAAATTAAAATCTTTTTGCTGATCTTGATCTTCAATTACAACTCTTTCCTTCATAGCAATAGGTAAAAAAGTACCCGTTCCGACTTTTATTACCATTACATTATAATCACCCGGAGGAATGTTATCCAATTCATAAAAACCGGAACCATCTGTAATCGAACTGGCGCTTACCTGTGCCTGAGACAGACTTGCACTACTAATCGAAACCATAACACCTTCTACTGGATTATTCCCATCAAAAACACTTCCATAAACTCTAAATCCTACTTTCTTATTAAAATCAACTATCGTGGTCTCCCCATCTTTCACCGTAGCATTTTTTGTTTGTTGACTTCCAGCACCCATAAAAGGAGAAAATCCATCCATACTCTCATACATAATTACCTGATATTGCCCTGCCATAAGTTTATCTACCTCATACTTACCATCACTATCTGTCGCAGTAGTATTCATTCCTCCCGAACCCGCAGTAAAAATAGTCGCTCCTACTATAACATCTCCGTCTGTCGTATAAACAGTTCCAGCGATCTTACCACCCTTACTCATCCTCAACACTCCAATATCCTTCTCTTCTCCAGCATTAATTTCAATCTCATCCGTTAACAAACTCGAATACTCACTATGAATCAAACGAAAAGTATGTTTACCAGCAGGTACCTTTTCAAATTCAAATCTTCCCTCTGAATTCGTTAATGTTCCACCAGAAACAAACTCAGGCATATACATCGCTAACAAACCACTTTTTTCGACATTGACTTTAACACCAGAAATAGGATTAGATGTACTCATATCTACCACTTGCCCAATAAGCTTCCCGCCTGATTGCATATAAATAATTACATCACTTGTTTCTTTTTCATCTTCAATATTCACAATTTTTGTCTGCTCAACATAATCCGAATGCGTAACCTTAAGACTCCTCGAACCAGGCACCAATCCTTTAAGCTTAAACGCACCTTCATCATCTGTAATAACACTAATCTCATTTTCATCTCTCATAAATTCCGAAAAATCCAATCCCATAAAATCCTGACCTGTATCGAGAGCAACTTTCGCACCAACAACCGGATCATTTGTTCCCTCTAATAATACTTTTCCTGACACAGCGCCCCCGTAACCCATTTCAAAAATTAATTCTTTATTATCCTCTGTCTTTACTGTAACCCCCGAAATAGTATTGGGAGCATATTCCAGCGCTATTGCCTTAAAGTTATAAGTTTTCTCAGCTAAATTTGATATGACAAACTCACCGTTTTCGTCCTGGAAAGTCTCCTTACGAGGTGTTTGTTGAGGTCCCATACTTCCAAATCCCAAAAATGTCTTTTGTTTC
>CAZYWQ010000654.1:0-1598 GCA_964651675.1 uncultured Candidatus Sumerlaeota bacterium
ATCGAGTGATTATATCAGAATATTCATCAGCACCTATATCGAAGCCATCTTCATAGGGTCTGATATCTCCTTCAAAATCCTCAGTTACTTCAGGGATGTTTTCACCAGCATCAATACAAAGTGAAGATGATTTAATATGAAAGTTATTATCCTCCCATGTGGAAGGGTTATTGTCTCCTCCATCTGGATCAACTAATTGGGGATCATAAGTAAAATTTCCTTCTCCACCCCCTGTCCAATCCTCTATACAGCAATAAGTAGGTATCGAGGATTGCTCAATATTCAGATTGTCTCCCCAGAAAATACAATTTTTTATTGTTCCATAACATTTGTAAGTAGTATTATCAAATCCTGCACTGGGGTCCACGGGATTTTGATAGAATGCATTAAATCGGATTGCTCCATCACAATATCCAATTCCATTTCCATTATAACTTATTATATTATTCTGAATTAAACCATTAGCCTTATATATCCCATAACCGCAGTTTGTTATAATGTTTTTCTGAATTGTCCCATTACAATTATAAATTCCTGAATTAATGTCTTCATAATCATCCAATTCATTATTGTTAGAGATTACATTGTTCTGAATTAGACCATTACAAGAAGTGATGCCTCTCTCACAATTTGTTATTATGTTATGTTCAATAATTGGCTCAGCACTATTTCCATAAATGGCTGAACCGTAGTCATTAGAAATAGTGAATTCTCTTATAATACATTTACTATCCTCACTACCTGATAAATTTATCCCTACACTTAGAATAGAATCTTTTGCCTCCCCTTCAACAATTAGATTTTTTCCCAACAAATGAATTCTTTCATCATAAGTACCCGAAGAAACATTGATTGTCTCATTAGGGAATGCTAAGAATATACCTTTCTGAATAGAGAGATAATCTGTAGGAATAGAGATACCTAATGGCTTGTTTGCAGTTATAGGACTTGTTGTTCTAATAATTTCTACACCATCAATCAAACCGTCTGAATCAGTATCTGGATTGTTCGAATCGCTTTGGTATGTAATCTCATTCGTGTCAGATAAAAGATCACCATCGCTATCCAGCTCACTATTCCACTCATCAGCGCCTATGTCTACATTACTATCAGCAATTCGACACTCACCATCAATATCTTTTATATCACTTCCACAAAGATAATAATAAACACCCATATCAATACAGGGTGAAGTATCACTAAGATGGAAATCATTATCTTCCCAAGTCGTAATATCATCATCGAGTCCATCTGGATCGACAAAAAATGGATCAGAATAAAACCAACAATGATACTGATAACCTCCAGAGAGTTGGGGATATGTAGGTGCAGTATTTCCCCAGATAATACAATTCACCAAAACTTCTTCATCACTGACTTTTATTCCTCCTGAGCTATTATTGGCTTCATTATAACAGATATTATTGTTTAAAATTAATCCACTACAATTATATACTCCTCCTCCATATCCACTTGGGAAATATCCCTCCGAATGAGAAATATAATCATCATAATAAATAAATCCTTTAGCAACATTGTCATAAATTAAATTATTCTGAATAATCCCATGGCAACTTGATAATCCTCCCCCACCCGAT
>CAZYWQ010000655.1:0-1598 GCA_964651675.1 uncultured Candidatus Sumerlaeota bacterium
GTATGAATCTGCCTTGTGCGGCAGATTTGTAAAAACTATACCCTCCGGCATTATTTGTAATTACTGCACCATATTTAGTAGATCCTAAATAATTGCTCCACGACTTTGGTGTATCAGGATGAGTAATTACATATTCTTTATTTAAATCGTCAAAATATCCGTATTGCATAGCTATGAAATTATGAATTGTAAATTTTATTATCCCATGATTACTAAAACATCATTTTCATTCTTAAACAATTCTTCAGAAATCAGGTTTGAAGAAAGTTCTTCACCATTGAATATAATTTTTTGAACACCTTTTTCAACTCCTTTTTTATTTTCAACCTTGATATTAAATACTTTTCCTCTAAATCTTCTTATAATAGAAAAATTTTTCCAATCAGAAGGAATGCAAGGATCTATTTTAAGTCCAAGGTATTGTGGCTGAATACCCAAAATATATTGGGTTGCTGCATAATTTGACCAAGTTGCTGATCCACTCAGCCAAGGGAGTCTTGACGCCCCGAAACGCGGACTGTATTTGCTATGTGTTGACTGGCAATATACATAGGGTTCAATCTCACGTATTTCAGCTTTATCATTAAAAGATGCTGGCAGGTATGACTTAAAATATTTATAAGCCTGATTTCCACGTCCTAAAATAGTTTCGGCAATAATTGCCCATCCTTGGGTATGGCAAAAGATTGAACCATTTTCCTTCGTGCCAATATTAAACAATGGTGCTTTAACTATGTTTAAATCTGCATTTTTATAAGGAGGATCACAAATCATTATTCCATAATCTGTTACTAATCTTTCTCTAACCGCATTCATTACTTTTTCTGATTTTTCTTTTGAAGCATGTTCACTATATACTGCCCAAGATTGTGGATTTAGCCATAAAACACCTTCTTCATTATTTTTTGATCCGTACTTAAGTCCATCGTCTTTATAAGCTCGTAAATACCATTCGCCATCCCAGGTATACTCTTCTATATTTTTATCTAATTCATCGAGTTGTTGTTTTGCCCAGTTTATTTCTTCTGGCTTATTAAGTATTTCACATATTTCAATATAAGTTTTTAATGCATATCGTAACTGAAATGCAACAAATACGGTCTCTCCTTTTTGTCCAAGTTGCAGGCAATCGTTCCAATCGGCTGAAAGACCATACGGCAAACCATGTTTTCCCGTTCTTTGTAAACTGAATTCAATAGCTTTTCTTAGATGTGCTAAAACTGTATCCTCATCTTTATCGGCATAAGGAAGAATTTTTTCATAAAAAGATAAATTGCCTGTTTCTTTAACATATGCCGGAACAATATTAAATAACCATAAACCATCATCGGAGCGATATTCTTCTTCTTTAGGAAGTTTTTCAAAACCGGGTTTATGCGAAAAAGGTTTAATAACAGGCATTGCCCCACCGGTAGACACCTGACCTGTGAGCATTAATTCAAGTCGTTTACCTGCTTCTTCAGGTATAGTATGTAAAACTCCCAATAAATCCTGAACTGTATCCCGGTATCCTAAACCATCACGCTCTCCCGCATAAACCAAGCTTGCAGCCCGTGACCAGGAATAAGTAATTAGACAATTATAAGGACTCCAAACAT
>CAZYWQ010000656.1:0-1589 GCA_964651675.1 uncultured Candidatus Sumerlaeota bacterium
GCCTTATATGTTATTTTAGCCTTTGTTGGTGGTATAATTATTGGTGTTATCATAATGTTTGTAATTCATTCTATGAAAAATAAAGAGGCAAGTGAGCTTGCCAAAGAACTTATCAATCAAACGGAAAAAGATAGAATCGATGATATCGAAAAAATTCTTATTCAGTTAAAAGAGTCTTTTTCATCATTGTCATTTGAGGCTCTTAATAAAAATACAGATGCCTTTTTGAAACTTGCTAATGAAACATTGAAGAAACAAACAGTGGAAGGGGAAAAGGAACTCGAGAGCAAGAAGGCATTGATTGATAAAAGTGTAGAAGGAGTCTCAAAAAATCTTACTGAGATGATTGATTTAGTTCACAAACTTGAGAAAGATAGAGAGCAGAAGTTTGGCGAATTAACCACTCAGTTAAAAGTGTCAGTTGAAGAGACAAATAAACTTCGTGATACCACATCGCAACTTAGAGAAATTTTATCGAGCTCAAGGAGGAGAGGTAGATGGGGAGAAAGAATGGTCGAGGACATATTGAGACTTGCTGGATTTATTGAAGGAGTGAATTACCTGAAGCAAAAGTCGCTTGATTCATCGGCTAACCGACCTGATTACACATTTTTCCTGCCAAATGAAATGAAACTTAATATGGATGTGAAGTTTCCGCTTGATAATTTTGTTCAGTACCTTGATGCAAAATCAGATGACATAAAAGAAAAATACAAAAACCAATTTTTGAAAGATGTTAAAAGTAGAATTAAGGAGGTTACTACACGCGATTATATAAATCCGACAGATAAGACTGTGGATTATGTTCTTGTTTTTATTCCGAATGAGCAGATATACGGTTTTATCAATGAGGTCGATAGTTCTATTATTGATGATGCGATAAAAAATAAAGTGGTGTTGTGTTCACCACTTACATTATATGCGATGTTAGCTGTTATCAGACAGGGAGCGGAGAATTTAAATATCACAAAGACTGCTGACCAAATTCTTGCACTAATTGGATCATTCAAGAAACAATGGGAAGAGTTTAAAAGAGTTTTTGAGTTAATGGGTAAAAGGTTAGATGATGCACAAAAACAATATAATGTTTTAATTACGACCAGAAGTAACAAACTTGATAAAGTTCTTGATAAAGTTGATGATCTCCGCATCACACGCGGCATTTCTATCACTGATACCGAACCTCTTGAAATAACTTCGCCTGAGGAGGTAAGCGAAGAAAAAAGTCTTGAATAAGAATTTTATATCTTAAGTAGATCGCTATATTATAGATATTAATTAGTTTTGAAACAAATAGTTTCAAAACAATAATAAGGTTTGAAAAAAAATATATTTTGTAAATTCCAATGTCGAATATGTGCAATTATAAAAGTGCGTTTACACTAATTGAACTTTTAATTGTAGTGGCAATTATAGCCATTCTTGCTGCTATTGCTGTGCCTAATTTTCTTGATGCTCAGGTTCGTAGTAAAGTCTCTTGCTGTAAGGCTGATATTCGTACAATAATAACTGCATTAGAATCCTACAGAGTTGATTATAATAATTATCCCTGGCATATTCCATTAAATAATGGTTCGGAGGGACCGGAG
>CAZYWQ010000657.1:0-1585 GCA_964651675.1 uncultured Candidatus Sumerlaeota bacterium
GGGGAGAACGCTTAATATACGGTTTAGATAACTTTTAACTATATTGATATATTCTAGGACGAATTATCTTCTCTAGTATGGTTTTATCTTTTATGATTGACCTCAACCTCTCAAGTTTGAACTAAGGAATCAGTAACATAAGCCGCAGCATATGGAACAATTAAGCAAAGGTCTTTTTGGGGACAATCCTGTCATTGCTATTGCAACACAGAGCAGTTCAGCCAGTGCAATAAGCTATGGCAAAATGGAAATGATAGCAAAGCATGTAATAATGGAACCCATTAACAGAGCTAAATTTCCAGTTCAAGGCCATCATAAGCTAGAATGACGTTAGAATAATTGTGAAATTCATCTTCCAACTCGTGAGGAGTCAGTGTGGCGTGATTAATATGCGTAATAACGAGATTTTGGATGTTCAATTGCTCCTTGAGGTGAACCGCCTCCTTCATATTAAGATGGCCTTCGTCTCCTAAATCAAAAGTGGGAGCATTAACAATTAGGTAGTTGATCCCCTGAAGGAGTTCAGAAGCATAACGACTTAACTGTGGGGTGGTATCACTCGTGTATGCCACTGATTTCTCATCCACCGTCAAAATGAGAAAGCCATAGCTAGGAACACCATGGTACACTCGAAACGGGATGATTCTGAATTTTCGAAACTCTACGGGAACTCCGGCAAATAATCGATGACGGAACAATTTTTGCTTCAGTTTCGGGGTCCAATATTTCTGTAAACGGCGAAACGTTTCGGTATTCACCCAGAGGTCTAGGTTTTGTGGCCAATATTCAAACTCAATAATGCCTCCACTGTGGTCAAAATGATCATGTGTCAAGAGAAGGGCGTCCAAGCTGTCAATATCGTAGAAATTTAGGATATTATGAATCTCGGGAGGAGCTTCACACAACAATCGGAAGCCATCAATTGTAAAAAGAAGACAAGATCGCCGCCTTATCGCTTTTCCTCCCTTCTTTCGAGCCATAGTACAGTTTAAACACTTACATCCCATTGCAGGAATGCCTTCTGCTGCTCCGGTACCTAAAAAACTTACTTTGATCATTATTTATTTCCCAGCCAGTATACTTGTGAGGAGGTATCGGTACTCTTTCAAAATCCATAATCGCAGATCTTTTGCTGTTAAAAAGCATGAACGAAAAGGCCTGCTAAATAAGTTGATTTATATATGTTCTGGATTGGTCGCTTTATAAAACAATAATATTATGAAATCTGTATAGTCTGTTAACTTGATTTTATGAACCATCCAAGGCCGTTACAGATAGTCTAACGAATATTTCATGCTTCAATAAAGGTTGCAATACCTAGAGCAGCTAAAGCCTTTGTTGAGGGCGGATGACAACAAACCTCCAATAGTCAGTCAATAAATGCGGCTCTCACGCAAAGCCCTGTGAATTTTTGCTTTGCTACCTGGTTACCTGCGCGGACTTTGTTTCGTTATTTTCTTATTCGATTGCTATGGATTTTTCTTTTTAAATGAGTTCCATTTCCAATGGACTGAAAACTAAAATATTTATCAGTTGAGTAACAAATAGTTACTTGGTAAGTGAATGATTACATATTCGCCCAGGA
>CAZYWQ010000658.1:0-1577 GCA_964651675.1 uncultured Candidatus Sumerlaeota bacterium
CTCATAGCAGGTAAAATCATAGCTGTGATTGCTCTTTGCCTGACTCAAATTATTTGTTGGATTTTTTTTATAGGATTATTTGTTTTCATCGGTGCAAAATATTTTAATTTTACATCTTTAGAAAACCTCAGAATTGATTTGAATGCGATTATTCCTTTATTGTTAATAGTAATACCTTCAACAATCTTATTCGCGTCTCTTATGACTGCAGTCGGAGTTATGGTCAACGAGGTTCATGAGGCTCAGCAGACAACTTTTTTATTTGTGCTTCCTATTTGGATAACTTTTTGGTTAGCAAAGCCACTGGTTACCAATCCTAATGGACTTTTAGCTATAGGATTAAGTTTCTTTCCATTAACCGCCTTATCTACTTTTTGTATACGAATTGCTTTTACAAGGATTGATATGTGGCAATATGTTGCAAGTGTTATAAGCCTTATTATGTTTTCTTTATTATCGTTATGGATTGCTGGTCGGGCTTTGAGATTGGGATTATTGCGCTATGGCAAGCGTTTAAGTTGGAAAGAGTTGTTCAGGAGTGGCTCTAATGAGTAAGATATTATTTGTGCTTCGATACGAACTACTGAGTGCACTTTCACGAAAAACTTTTGTGTTTATAGTTTTCGGACTTCCTATTATTGCTCTGTTAATTTTTTTAGGTGTTGATATTTCAAAAAAGTCAAAAAAGACTCCTGTTAGTGATCAAAAGAGTTCTGTGAAAAAACAAGGTGAAACTAAAGTTGAAGGATATGTCGATAAAGGCAATTTGATTAAAGCTATTCCGTCAAGTGTACCAAAAGATAGGCTTATCAGATATCAGGATGAGAAAAGTGCTATTGAGGCATTAAAAAATAAACAGATTAAAGCTTACTATATCATTCCTGAAGATTATATAGAGAAAGGTGATTTAATCTATGTTAATCCTACCATTAAACCTTTTTCATCTGGTCAGTCCTGGGTAATGAGACGGACAATATTTGCCAATCTTCTAAAAAATGATAACGAGTTGATTGAGACCGCTTATCATCCAGTTAATTTAAGTTATAAAGCTCTAACTTCACCCAAAACAAAAACTAAAACCAAAGGTAAAGGAAATGTAAAAGTTGCTTTTCCTATATCTTATGGATCTATGATAATAATAGTTTTTCTTATAATGATGTCATCAAGTCTTTTACTAAATAGCATTGCAGAAGAAAAGAAAAATCGAGTAATGGAAGTACTACTTGTTTGTGTTTCACCACAACAAATGTTGACAGGAAAGATTCTCGGATTAGGGATTCTCGGATTGTTTCAAGCATTGATCTGGATTGGAACGGCTCTTTTGATATTAAATTTAAGTTGGGTCAATATTAAATTTCCTGCAGGGATAGAAATATCTGCTTCGATTCTGATATGGGGAGTTGTGTTTACGATTCTTGGCTTTGCTGTGTATGCAAGTCTGATGGCGGGATTGGGAGCATTAGCTCCGAACATAAAAGAGGCTTCTCAATCAACTTTTATTGTTATTTTCCCTTTGATTTTGTCGATGATGGTTGGTAATATGCTCACAAATACTCAGGATCCAGTTATAATAATTT
>CAZYWQ010000659.1:0-1575 GCA_964651675.1 uncultured Candidatus Sumerlaeota bacterium
GCCATAGGATAAGCCGTGGTACCACTGGAAAATATTAATATACGCTTCACTTTTTTCTCCATTGCCGCTTCCAGAATCCGTGTTGTTAAAATTAAATTTGTTGAAATTGCAGACATTGGATTCATTACAGTTAATCTTGCTGCTGAAACTGCCCCTGCCGCATGGATGACATAATCAACATTGTCACATATTTCAAGACAATCATCCAGACGAGTTAAATCAGCAGGGATTGTCTCAATATCCTGATTGTCAATAATCATTTTCCTTGTATGGATTGGAACACGTATTAAAGCCTTTCTCTTGATTAATTCTTCCACAAAATGTGTTCCTACAAATCCAGTCCCACCAGTTACAAGCACTTTTTTGCCGCTGTAAAGATTATCCAAGATTTAACCTCTTCTTTACTGCTGATCGGATCCCTTCAACATCCAATCCTAGTTCTTTGCGAATATCGTGAACAGTACCATAACAGTCCATAAATTCTCTGAAGTATCCATGAAAGTAGACTTCACATCCCTGCACTTCATTAACCGATTCCCATAAACCTGTGGCATCATGAATGACGAGAAATGTCGTATCAGAATATTTCTGCAGGAGTTCAACATCAATCGGTACTATTGTATTAAAGTATAGGAGGTTAACATCCAAATCTTTTACCGCTTCATAAACATTTCCAAGAATGGGTCCTGCCGTAACAATAGTAAGATTGGAATTTTTACTCAATATTTCATTACCTTTACCGAAAAGAACCGGAAGATCAATTTTATGAGGATTATCGGACAATCTGAAATAGGAAGGATTCCCATTATTATAACATTGCTTGATCAACTCTACTGCTTCCTTTTCAGAACCGGGTTGCATCACTTCTATACCGGGAAGAAGGCGTAAAATTCCTAGGTCCGTGTACGCGTGGTGTGTCGCACCATCCCAGGCATAATCGAAAGATGCCCCACACGATACAATGTTGACACCTAAACGATTATAACACATATCAAGTTTTATCTGCTCAAAACTCCGCTCTGTAACAAATGGCGCAATGGTATGAACAAAGGGCGTTAAACCCCGCACTGCTAGTCCCGCACCTACAGATATTAGAGTATTTTCGCAAATACCCATATTATAAAAATGATCGGGATACTTTTCCGCAAAGTCCTTGAATAAATAAACACTCACATCTCCAAGAATCACTACTATTGATTCATTTTCCGCTATAAGATCCATTACGGTGTCTTTAAACTGCTTACGCATATAATTCACCTATTATTTGCTGAAATTCATCATCATTTGGAGATCTACGATGCCATGCATAATGATTCTCTGATAAAAGTTTCGAGCCATATCCTTTGATGGTATTACAAACGATTACTTTATACCTGTCACTCTTCGCTTCCAGGGCATTAGTTATTTCATCAATATTATGCCCATCAACTTCGTGAACATTCGCGCCAAAGGCCTTAAATTTCTCTGCAGGATTCTTTATTTGAAGCCCTCTGCTATGAGACATATTGTTGTCATATAGAACTGTGTAATTTGGCAACACGATATCATCAGCGACCATCATGCTTTCCCATACTG
>CAZYWQ010000660.1:0-1572 GCA_964651675.1 uncultured Candidatus Sumerlaeota bacterium
GTGCAACTCCGACCAAAGCCGATACGTAGCTCTTCGTCGCTGATTGCCGGCCGGACAACTGATCTACCGACCCTTCATTGAAGTACCCTTCAGCGATCAGATAGCCATTCTTAACAATCAGCAACCCATAGAGGGTCTCCATTTTAGCCGCATTGTAATATAGCTTCGCCACAAGCATCGGATCCAATCCCTGCTCTGCAGGTGTCGACACCTCCCAGTCATCCAAGAGTAGCGGTGTGTATTCAACCGATTCGAGATCCTTAATGCTTGGGCCGCACCCAACCAGAGTGCTGCATCCGACCAGGATTAATGGAATTAGGATCACGCTGATGAATCGGAGGAAAGAATTGTTATGCTCATTGGAGCGGAACAGAGGGCAACGCACGATATGCTCCTGTGAGTTTATCCTCAGTGTGTCATTGCTTTTGCAGGTAGTGTACATAATATCTCCTTTCATGCGGGATCCCAC
Source organism: uncultured Candidatus Sumerlaeota bacterium (assembly GCA_964651675.1). Taxonomy (GTDB): domain Bacteria; phylum Sumerlaeota; class CAZYWQ01; order CAZYWQ01; family CAZYWQ01; genus CAZYWQ01. Next base: position 470 of record CAZYWQ010000660.1, read on the forward strand.
ATCGCGAATCGGATATGGCGAGCCCAATGCCTTTCCGGCTGGCTAACGAGGAGCTCAGCTGCCGCGCCGATGGTATTCAAGCTTAGTCGATTACAAACCAGTCCACCGCTCCAAAACGCTGCTTCGCGGTCTGCTCGATGCGGATGTTATCTTCTAATTTATCCTTGTTGAAGCTTATCGATGATTTCATAAATGCCAATCAATGGTCCTTCATAGTATTCATCATCAGCAAAATTATCACTAAAGAAAACATAAAACGAATATAGGAGATCTATATAATCAGAATCACCGGATTTGCCCAGCAGCATTAATATTGAGGAGAAATCAAGTGGATCCCTAATTCTATTTGTCTTTAACGTATCAACAATGTCTTTGCTTATATCACGGCTTCTATACTCATTTCCAAGAATCAAAATTGCATTATCAATAAATACATCATTATAGTCGCTAGTCAATTTAAATAGTACGTCTTTATACAAATCTTGCTTTTTGGCTCGTAATTTTTTAATAAGGGCAGATATTGAATCGTGGCCCGTTTTTGTAGAAAGAAAAGCAAATAAAGCTTCATAAACTTCTGTTGTTTTTACTTTTTCAATATTCTTAACAATCTCTTTCGTTCTGTCATCATTTGGTGATTGTTGTTTCATGACATCGATAGTTAGCTGGTCATAATTTTCAAAATCTAGTTTTGCACGCCTTAATTTAATTACTGTAATTTTGTCAGTTTCGAAATTCAATTTTTTAAGATTATCTATTTTTTCTTTAGTGGCCCTAATTTGTGGTATTATTTCGAATCGTGGCATTCTTCTTTTAAATTCTAACATCTTACTTCTTATCAAATGAACTCATAGAATAGCCCATTTTATATCAATTAGAAATGATTTCCTTACTTTAAGGAAGATAACGGCGCAGATGAGCTGCCGCGCAAATCCTGAGAAAACCGCAAGGTAGGAGTGGCCCCTTTCCCTAATATAGAAATATTCGCGGTCAGCTCAATCTGCATGTTAGCCTGACGATTCTGGCGTTTTTCTTCGACCTTCGATTATGAAATCCAGTATCTCAGCTCTATCGATTCTCAGGTTGATACCTCCGACATCCAGCGG
>CAZYWQ010000661.1:0-1570 GCA_964651675.1 uncultured Candidatus Sumerlaeota bacterium
GCTTGAGCAAGTGTCTCCAGTCTTGATGCGGTATTAACAGCATCTCCAAAAGCAGAATAATCTTTACGACTCTCCAACGGAATTCCACCAACAACGACTTCGCCACAATTTATTCCGATTGATAATTCGAGGTCTAATCCTTTTTCTTTTCCGATCTCTCTTACGGATTCAATCATCTCCAAAGAAGCCCTGATCGCTCTTTCAGGATCATCTTCATGAGAAGTTGGCGCGCCAAAATATGCCATTATTGCATCGCCTAAAAAACTACTAACCGTACCACCATACTTCTCGGTAATCTTCAACATTGGCTGAAAACACTCACCCATCAATGCCTGAACATCTTCCGGATCCATCAATTCTGATAATGAAGTATAGCCGCATAAATCGGCAAACAAGATTGTGATAAGTCGTCTTTCACTCTCCTCGATTAGTTGCGAACTCTCAAGCACTCGCTCAGAAATCTGTTTAGGAATTAACTTAAGAAGGTTCTCAATATTATTTTCTTTGTTATCATACTTATCCAACTCAAAGATATTTTTATAATCGGCTACGGGAGATGGTTTTTTCTTTTCATCGACAAGCATCTTTTTACAAAATCTGCAATATATCGCTTTCTCCCTTATTAGTTCAGCACAATAAGGACACTCTTTATAGCCTTTCTTTACCATCTCTCATCCCTTTAATATAAAATCCAATTCTGTTCGATAAAACCATTTACATTTAAATTATTAATATTACCTCTAAAAAATTGTGTCAATTCAATTTTAGCCCTTGTAGGAGCAAGGTGACCTTGCCTTTACATAATAACATTTATCTTTACTTTGCACCTCTTCATTATTTAAACATATTAATGAAACTGTCATTGTTAAAAACTCGGATAGACAACCAAAAAAGATTATGCACACAAAATCCAATCAAGATAGAAAAAGTTTGACAAACTTCAAAAAAGAACTCGATGATGCCAGGACATTTGTCCAGAGCAATCTTAACACTCTATCAGGCAAGAAATGTGTCGAGCAATTCACATCAATGATCGATGCCATCATCAAAAAAATTTATGCCAATGCAATCATCAATAACCATACAAAACCCGACTACAAGCCTTCCTTCTGCGTTCTTGCACTTGGCGGTTATGGTAGAAAAGAGCTGAATCTTTATTCAGACATTGACCTCTTATTTCTCTCCAATCGCAAACTATCAAAAGTTGATGAAAAAATCATAAAGAGCATCCTTTATCAACTCTGGGATCTGAAATTAGATGTTGGACAATCAGTAGGATCAGTTGACAACTGCCTTAAAGATATTGAGAAGGACTTAAACTTTCTTACATCCACAATAGAAAATCGTTATCTACTTGGTGATAGAAAAATTGCCACTCTATTCAATAGAAAACTCAAAGAAACCTTCGGAGAAACAAAGATTATATCATTTGTTGAGGGAAGAGTTGAAGAGCTTGAAGCAAGATACAAAGAATCAGGATTCTCCGTCTATCTACTTCAACCTAATATTAAAGAAAGTGAAGGTGGACTAAGAGATATACATTTTCTGATGTGGTTAAGCTATGCTATTT
>CAZYWQ010000662.1:0-1569 GCA_964651675.1 uncultured Candidatus Sumerlaeota bacterium
GTGCTGCAGTTGCCGGCCTCACCAATTAGTTTTTACTGCTTAATTTAATTTTTAAACCGAGTATTTGAATGTTTAAATGGAGGAATATCTTCAAGAAGTCCTGTATCTATTTGAAGAAGATAACTGAGGTAGTGAACTGCATAATTTTGAGCTTCAACTATACAGTCGATAAGTCGGATTTCATAATTCGGGATTTTTAAAATCAAATCCTTTGTTGTGATATTCTCTAAAAACCTGTCCATTCTTTTTCGAATCTCATAAAAATAATCAGTTACGCTAACATAAGGAGTATGTACTTCTTTCACCTGGCTAGCACCGACAGTATTTACATAATCCCTTGGATCAAGCATCTTCATTTTTCTTGCTTCCATGAAATAATCTTGATAGCCGGTTGGCAGGAGGATCCATTTCTCGATAAATGTTAGAATTTTGAGTATATATTGCCGTATCGTTAGTTTGCTGTAAATTTGATTCCAATCCACCTCGTTCTTATCGCGGATAAAGTCCTCAATATCCCAGAGTATAAAATTGAAATGATTGAGAAGAGCCTCATCTGATCTGTATATATCACCGAGCCTTCCCGGCAATGTTATTTTTATATCAGGAGGGGTTTTGCTTATATTACTAAGAACAGTGCTCTTTCTGATGTAAGTATCGTATTCCTTCCTTTTAATAGGATCAACAAGAGTATTGTATGCATTCAGAATAAATATAAATTTTGTGTTTGATTCAGGGGAATTGTTATTCTTATCGGGATGATGAACCAGGGACAGCCTTCGAAAAGCGGCTTTGATCTCATCAGTTGACGAATTATCGGAAACATCAAGTATATCGTAATAACTGGAATAAGAAACCATCTGTATAACCCATGAAAAACATTTTATTAACGCCAAAAAATAAAAAATAGTCCAAAGGTGCTTGATGTGGTTGCAGTCAAATTGAATGTATTGTTAGGAATGTGGGCGATATACAATCAATCTTAGACTTCACCGGTCTGTGCCTCCCTGACGTTGTAGTGCTGGGAGCGTTCATCAAAATGGGAGAGCACCGCTTTCTCTGGGACAAAGGCTTCTTCGTAATTTTCTCCTGCAAACTCGCGAACAGCATCAAGCGAATCAAATAACATGATCGTGACAAATTCGACTTCGTCACCAACATCTCTGCGAAGAAGTTGAATGCTTTTGAAGCCATGAATGTGCCGGTTCTGAATACCGACAAAGATTTCCTCCTTGAGAAGTGCTTCATATTTATCTGCGTTACCAGGCGTTGTCCATCCGTGCCAGATCCGGCTAATCATACTCCGTTTTTCTCCTAAAATATTTTAAAATGACACTTTTATCATATACCACTTTAATGTTATTCTGTCAATATTTCAAATGAGGAATTAATAATACCGTTTTTAAATCATTGTGATTAGTTGAAAAAAACTCTCCTCTTGTTCTTTTTTCATTGTATTGTATTTTAATCAACTTTGCATGAGATGATATATGAACAGAAAGAGATAGGTGTAGTTGCTTAACATCATTGTTGCCTTATCTTCAACTCTTGAGGCTCAACGGTTGCCCATAC
>CAZYWQ010000663.1:0-1563 GCA_964651675.1 uncultured Candidatus Sumerlaeota bacterium
CATCTGGACAGAGCTCTGAAAGGTATGAGAAAGTATTTAAAGGGAGTAGAATTATGGTAAAATTTAGAAAAGAATTTGAACATAATGAAGAGGAAGAGGTAAAATACGAAGAGATATTGAAGCAAGAAGAAGCTCAAAAAGTCGAGGAGAAAAGCGAGTCGGTATCTAAAACAGAAGAAACTGATCAATTAAAACTTTCGAGTGTTGAGATGCCGACTACTACAGAGTGGTCCGTTCTGAATCGGAAAATAATGCTCGAGATCTGCTCAGATGAGGATTTCCTCAATAATTATCTTCGTGCTTTAGATTTTTATAAGATTATTATGCCATCCGAAAACGAATGGCTCGGATTTATTAATAAATTGAAATTGTCTTTGGGATTTGAAATGGCATAAGACTTTTCCCCAGAAACAAATTTCGGATCTACTTATGATAAGAAAACAAAAACAGATATTTCAACCAGAGGAAGAGTCGATAAATGTTACTCCGTTGTTGGATATGATATTTATTCTGATTTTCTTTTTTCTTGTGGCAACAACTCTGAAGAAAGAAGCTTCTTATATGAATGTCTCTCTGCCTGAAGCTGATTATGTTGATGAGAAAGAGCTTTCGGGCGATATTTTAGTTGTCGATGTTGACAAAGAAAACAAGATTTATGTCGAGAATAAATTATTTTCGGTTAATGAGTTTGCTAACAAGCTGAAAGATTTAAAGAGCAGTGATGTAAAATCCATCATTATTCGCGGAGATTCGGAGAGTGCATTGCAGACCTCAGTTTCTATACTGGATAAGTGCCTTGAGAATGATTTTCATAATGTGATGATTGAAGTGAAGGAAAAACAGGATTATTAGTTGCCTACCACAAGTTTTAAGCCACATTAATTTCTTTATAGTTTAGATTCTTATAACTAATTTCGCCAAGTTTATTTTGATAAGCGAGTTTGATATAACCAATGTCTTCGGGATCTCTCCCGAGTAAAATCGCACCGTAACCATCGATCGCAACAGGATCTGTACCTGCAATAATTGTGTTTCCAACTTTCACATCGGATAGACTACCACCCTGAGGACCGTTTTTCATCAATATCCGCGTACCATCGAGGATGGTAATAGTTGGTTTAATAAAAGTTGCAAGGTCAACAATCGATTCATGAATTTTTTGATGCAATTGATTTCTTCTACCACCTAAAATACCATACCAGTTCTTCATACCAAGTGTTGCGCCTGTTAGATTATGATGTTTAACAATTGGCATATTGATGACCTTGTCTGCTGTAAGATACGAGGAATAAACAAGCCAGTTTTTAAGGACTTTACCACCGATTGGAACAATTTTAAATTTATGTTCGATAGGCAGTTCTATTGTTCCATTAGCTTCTGAGACTGCTTTCTGAATGCCACTTCGTGTGAAAGTTCTTTTTGGCTCATTGCAGGATGCATCCGTGACAATCACCTTTCTCGCACCTGCCTCAAGACAGAGTTTGACAACCATTGCCACAACTTCCGGATTCGTATTAGCAGCCTGTTCAGGGATTCTATCCCAACCAACATTTGGTTTTATCA
>CAZYWQ010000664.1:0-1559 GCA_964651675.1 uncultured Candidatus Sumerlaeota bacterium
GGATAATAGAGCATTTCATCGTTGAAAATCCCGATGGGACTATAGGTATTACCAATGTATGTGCAGGTGCGGGTTTAGGTGGGAAGCCATACAGGGATGGCTCCTATGAATATTATATCAATGAGAAGAAAAGAGATAACGATCCTAAATCGGTTGGTCCGTTTATTATGTTAGTGCTGGAATTTGAAGATTTCAGGGAATAACACTGATTTTTTTAGGTATACAAACGGATAATCATTTTATCGCATTTTAATACGCATGAAACTAATTTGTATACTTCGAATAACAACCGACATAATTCGAAGATAATCAGTTATAATTTGAAATAAATTCAACGATTTTGATTAAATTTGATTATAAATGATATTTGATTTCTATATTTTAAATCGTCTGTAATGAAAAAGAGTAAAAAAGACAAAGAAAAAAAGAAAGATAAAAAAAGCAATATACAACATGTCATCAGCAATCAATCTGGTGATAAAAATCAAACACACAAAAAGTTAAGTAAAAAATTTTATAACGAGGAGCTGGCAAAATTACAAGTTGAACTTGTTAAACTCCAGGAATGGATAAAAAATAAAGGACTTAAAGTCGTTGTTATTTTTGAAGGCCGTGACGCAGCAGGAAAGGGTGGCACAATCAAACGAATTACACAAAGGCTGAATCCAAGGATATGCCGTGTTGTTGCATTAGGAACCCCTACCGAACGAGAAAAAACACAATGGTATTTTCAACGCTATGTTCCGCATCTTCCGGCAGCCGGTGAAATGGTATTATTCGATCGGAGTTGGTACAACCGTGCTGGTGTCGAGCACGTAATGAACTTTTGTACTACAGAGGAATATCAGGAATTTTTACGAACCTGTCCTGAATTTGAACGAATGCTTATCAGGTCAGGAATTATATTGATAAAATATTGGTTTTCAGTATCAGACGATGAACAGGAAAGAAGATTTCGTGATAGAATTGAAAATCCTACCAAGCGGTGGAAACTCAGTCCAATGGACCTAGCCTCGCGTGAGAAGTGGGTAGAATACTCGGAGGCAAAAGATGAAATGTTTAAATATACCGATATTAAGCAAGCGCCGTGGTATGTTGTTGAGGCAGATGATAAAAAAAGAGCAAGGCTTAATTGTATTAATCATTTATTAAGTATGATTCCTTATAAAGACCTTACCCCTGAACCAATAAAATTGCCACCACGAGAGGAAAGGAAAGGGTATGTCAGGCCACCTATATCTGATCAAACTTTTGTGCCGGAAGAGTATTAATACCGATTTGCTATTAAGTTGTTTGGAGCTGTCTCAATTAATACTTTTTCCAAAAACTTTTAATTATTAGTTTGCATTCCCTCAAACAATTTATTGATTATTGCATTTCTCTTCAAAAATACTACTATGTCAAATTAGCTTTTCACCTTGTTAATTTACCCAGTGTGTCAAATGTTGTCTCCACACTTGATCCTGTACGATTTGCTTAACAGCTTGCTTTGCAGAATACAGGCACATAATGTTTTATTTGTTCGATTAGCGATTGCACACGATTATCCTGGTTTATGT
>CAZYWQ010000665.1:0-1557 GCA_964651675.1 uncultured Candidatus Sumerlaeota bacterium
TGGCTCAAAAGATTGTTTTTAATCCATATATTGATTTTTTTGGTAATACTCAAAAACCTTTAGAAAATTTCGTTTGTCAGTATCCTTGGCAGCGTTTAACAATAACATGTAAAGGAAAAATACTGCCATGTACAGGTACGAGTATAAATGAGGGATATGGACTTGGAACAATTGGTGAAACTACCATTTACGATGCATGGCACAGCGAGAAACTTAACTATTTACGTGAAAAACATATGAAAACAGAAAGAATGGATATTAATGTTTGTGCTGAATGTCGACATGGTTTGAAAAGGGAGACATATTCTACAGAAGGATTTTCCTTAGAAGAAAATAAAGAGCGAATTGAATAGTGGTGTGTTATTCAATTTTGGGGAAGACCGTATTAAGGTATGGACAGTAGTCAATCAAAGAAGATTTTTACTTTCATCTGTATGCTTATTTAAACATTCTAAGCTAGATAATCTTGTAATGATAAATACAATATTAATCAATATGTCAGATAATGAAGGAAGCAAAAGTATTGATTTAGGTTCTGCATATATATCCGGTGCCTTGGAAAAAGGAGGGATTTCTTTTACAGTGATAGACTCTGATGATTATGAATTTGTAATGAAAAAAACCAGTAGTTTGATCAATAAGAACTCTCAAAAAGGACTTATACTTCTTGGTGGTATGCTAGGAAATAGTAATTATACAACTTTGAAAAGATTCTGTGAGATGATTAAAAGAGATTATCCTCAGGTTTTGATATTTATGGGTGGAGCCTTACCAACCTTTTGCAGTAAAATTGTTATTGATAATTTTAATATTGATGGGATAGTAATAGGTGATGGTCATGAAACGGTAATTGACTTAATTAATGCCTTAGAAAAAAATGAAAAACTTGATAATGTGTTAGGTATTGCATATCGTAACGAGAATCAATTTACTTTTACACCTCCTCGCCTAGCCAGTAGAGAACTCAATCTTTCTATTCCCAGTTTTTCAAGGTTCGATATGGAGAAATATTTGGCTCATTATAATACCTCTGGACGAGCGTGGAATATTGTTTCTAGCAAAGGTTGTAACTATACTTGTCAATTCTGTACAAGATCTGATAAAGTTTTGCGTTTTCGCAAAGCTAAGGATATTGTGGCTGAAATTAACCATCTACATACTTATTATGGTGTCATTCGTTTTAATTTTGTAGATGATAATTTCCTTATTAGTAAACATTTCGTATTTAAGATAATAGAGGAGTTGAAAAGACTAGAATTTCCTATTTCTTTCCGTTTCCAAGGACGTGTCGATTTATTGGATGAGGATATGCTCTTGGCCCTTAAAAAGGTTGGTCTCAAAGGAATAAGCTTTGGAATAGAGAGCGGCAGTCAAACCATATTGAATGAAATGCAAAAAAAGACAACGGTTCAACAAGGTGATCAAACTCTAGCATTATGTCGCAAGCATCATATTCCTTACCATGCTAGCTTTATTCTTGGGATGCCTTCTGAAAATCATAAAACCGTCGAAGAAACTTTTCAATTTATAAAGAGAAATCATTTTACAAATAATTAT
>CAZYWQ010000666.1:0-1547 GCA_964651675.1 uncultured Candidatus Sumerlaeota bacterium
GAGACAGTGCATGCAGTGCTGCGTAAGTCCAACTTCCGTGCGACCAGAATGCGTCTAATCGCCCATATCCTCCATCCTCTTTTCGATGGAGTTTGATCCATGTGATTGTTGTAGAATTATCTACAAGTTTCGGTAGATTCTCTGGGCTTTGTAGTGCTTCCGGGGTATAGTCTAATGGGTCTGAAGCTACAAAATTTGTGGTTTTCGGGATTATTAGTGGGTTTAAGATGAGAAGAAATATAATAATGTGGTGTCGCATGAATGTTCCTCAATTAATTTGGGTAGTTTTCAATTATCAATTTTTTAATTCGACTATCTTCGTTTAGAAATTATCGCGCTAGATTTTTTTTTTTTTGGCTTTGGCGGGTAAAAAATCCTAGAAAAAATCCAATATCGCTGCTGATCTCTCCAAGTCCATAGAAGAAAGCTAAATATGGGCTCCGAAACTTGATTAATCCACGAATGATCCAAAAGAATAATGGGATAAAAAGAGAAATGAGTCCACCGTAGAGCAATGGGCTTAATCTGTACCGGAAAAAACCCACTAGCAATACTAATGCTAGGATGGGAAACAAGTTTAGAATAATTCGTTTAGCACCAATCATCTTAACGTCATGAATTCTTAGTTGGTGCCGTTTTTCTCCCCATTTAAATCGTTTCTTAAGATAATGCGTAGTTGAACGTGAATAGTTGTGCTGCACAATCGCCTTTGGCGCATAGAATGAGGAGTGCCCATAATTGCTGGCCCTATAGCAGAGGTCAGCTTCTTCATGGCCATAGGGAATAGCTTCATTGAACCCTCCTAGTTCTTCAAGAATGTTTCTTCTTACTGCCATACAACAAAGCAGCATAAGTCTTGGAGAAATCTCTATGAACTGTTCTCCAAGATTATAATGAGGAGCAAAATGTTTTGAGATTGAATTTGTTGTTTTCACATTTCCTCGAATGATTCCAACCTGCGGGTCCTCAAATGGCTGCAAGATGTGTTCGATGAAATCTGGGTGTGGAATCGCATCGTCGTCTAGGAATACAATAATCTCTCCTGAGCTTTTCTGGATTCCAATGTTGCGCAAGGCACTAGGTCCAATCCTTTTATCAAAATATAAGTAATTAAATTCTATTTCCGTAGATTCGACGTTAAATTTTTCCTTGGAATCACTTTCACTAATAACTAAAATTTGGTTCGGTTTTCTAGTTTGTTTTTCTAACTCTTTTAGGCATGTTTTCAACTCAGTTTCGCGATTTCGAGTTGGAATGATAACCGAAACATTGATCGTTTGTATAAACGAATTATTTATGAGTCGAGAAGACAATTTTTTCACTCCAATCATCTAAATCTGGTGATGATTAGCCCCAGATTCAGGACCCGTCTTTATTCGAGAGTTCATCACGACGAGTGCTAAATAGGGTGCCTAAAATTTTCGGAATGATAGTGATAATTGATATTAATGGTAAAAAAAACAGATAAGACCTGTAATAAACATTCTCACGCATTTTTAACAATTGAGAGAGACGTATAAGGTAAAATAAAAAAAATGGGGTTATTA
>CAZYWQ010000667.1:0-552 GCA_964651675.1 uncultured Candidatus Sumerlaeota bacterium
TCCTTTATGAGATCCATCTCTAAAGTTGGTTCTCCTCCAATGAATTCTAAGCTAACGGCAGCACCTGGATTATGTTTGGCTAAAGCAAAATCAATCGCTCTATGTCCCACCTCTTTCGGCATAACATGATATGAATTTTTGTGGACCATATAGCAGTAGCTACATCGAAGATTACAGTCCTCCGTTACTATGAAAGTAAATGAGTCAACATTGCCAGCCCGGTATTGTGAAATGTGTTTACCCAGTGTATATTCTTGGTCCATTTTTGATATTCCTCGCTATAATATATATTGCTTTATGAGTAAAATTTTATATGATGATGTCTCCGACTACAGATATTTGCTCAAAATCAGAAGTTAACCTCCAACCTCTGCTTCCTTGTGGCCAACGGTATTCTCGAGCCATATCAGCAAACCAGCGATTCGTGTCGTATTTTGTACTCCCCAATTCCTCAACTATTTTTTTCAACTCTCCTTGTTCTTCGTCCATATTACGCAACAAATAAAATCGGGCCATGTCACATAGAGCTTCACGTTTCTCATGTAATCGTTG
>CAZYWQ010000667.1:562-1037 GCA_964651675.1 uncultured Candidatus Sumerlaeota bacterium
ATCTACTGGCCCCAATCTCATAATAGATTTCTCTGAAGGTTCACGAAGCCTTGTACTGCGCACAGGGCTGTCTTGCTTTGATGCAACTTGTGCATAACGGCAGTAAGGAACTGAATGTGCTACACCCGCCTCAAAGTCAACCATCCAATGCCACCCTTCCCGACGTGGCCAATTGTAGGTTTTTAGCGCATTTTCAAACCATTGTGATAACTCGTTTTGTTCTATCAACAGTCTTTGCTGAACCCTTTCTCGCATATTTCCTAATGGGAAACCTCTCTTCTCATCGTCTACAATCCATGCTAGTAAATGCTCCCATCCCAATACTCTATTATATATCACCCTAATATTAGACAGGACATGCTTTGCGAGAGGTTGGTCTTGCAGTCTCGCTTCAATTTCTGAGGTTTCTTTGTCTGATTCACCATGGGAGTAGAGAATATTCGACTTTTGTATAGGCTTTGACTTAAAAGCATGG
>CAZYWQ010000667.1:1047-1542 GCA_964651675.1 uncultured Candidatus Sumerlaeota bacterium
TTTGAAGGTATACCAAGTAACTGGTCCCATTTACTATATAATTCGTTAATGTGATTATCAAAAACTAATTTATTCTCTAACATAGTGGTGGAAACATAAAATATATCACATAAAGCATCAGCAAACTCGTCTCCGGTAATATCATGCATTTGTTCAGTTGAGACATTCAGCGAAGAACCTTCCGAATCCGACTTTTTAATAATAGCTCTGTTTTTTATTGTGCAAAGACCTGTGAACAAATATGGGGATTTTGCAACTGTTTGAATTACATCGCGAGAAATACTAGTCTCCATATTATGCAATTGACACACTTGCTTTTTATTGTTCAATACTCCACACTCAAGGAATTTGCACCGTCCACAGTTAGAGTTTCCACATGATTTGCATATTCCGTTGTCAAGCCGTAAACTGTCGTAAATCGTCTGTATCTTGCTAATGGAACCCATAGAACATTTAGTTCCAGCATGATAAAAAGCCGGACAAGGATAAATAAGT
>CAZYWQ010000668.1:0-1537 GCA_964651675.1 uncultured Candidatus Sumerlaeota bacterium
GAAGAAAGCAATGCAAAAGTTATAATGGTTGGTCCTCATTGTTCTGCTGAACCTGAGGATACATTGAATTTAGCCAAAGGTGCGGTCGATGTCGTTTGTATCGGTGAGTATGACTATACAGTTAGAAATGTGATACAAAACTATAATGATTTATCGAAAGTCAATGGTATTTGTTACAGACAAAATGGTAAGATAGAAAAAACAGAAAAAGCGAAACTAATCGAGGACCTTGATAAACTGCCTTTTCCAGCCTGGCATCATCTTGACTTAATGAAATATTTCGATGGTGGAAAACTTTATCCATATATAGATATTATTGCAGGTCGAGGATGTCCGAATGCGTGTATTTTTTGTCTTTGGCCCCAGGTTATGCACGGAATGAAATTCAGATTGAGATCGGCTAAGAATGTGGTTGATGAAATGGAAAGAGACATCCAATTGTGTCCTGATGTGCTTAAAGGTGGAGAATTCTTTTTTGAAGATGATACATTTACTGTTGATAAAGATAGGGCTATGGCAATTTGTGATGAGATTTTAAGTCGTAATCTAAAAATCACATTTTCTGTGAATGCTCGTGTTGATACTGCTGATGAAGATATGTTTAAAATGATGAAAAAAGCAGGTTGCAGGGAGCTTCTGGTAGGCTTTGAATCGGGAGATCAAGGGATGCTCGATAGAATGCATAAAAATGCGACATTGGATGATGCAAGAAGATTTATGAAGATTTCGAGAAAGACTAAATTGGACATTCACGGTTGTTTTGTATTAGGTCTTCCTGGTGAAACAAAAGAAACAATTGATAAAACTATACGATTTGCTCTTGAATTGGACCTTCACACGGTTCAGTTTTCAGGAGCAGTTCCATTCCCAGGTACAAAATATTATGAGTATTGTAAGAAAGAGGGATTGTTAACTGCAAAATCGTGGAGAGACTGGTTAAGAGAAGGGGAGCAGTCTCAAGTCGTTGATTATCCCGGGTTGAGTAAGAGAGAAATTGATATTTCAATCGATAAAGGATTGAAAAAATTCTATTTCAGACCGACATATATGATTCGTTTTTTATTCCAAACAAAGAATAAAAAAGACCTTTATAGAAAGTTAAGAGGTGCAAAGAACTTTTTCTCTTATTTGTTAACAGAAGGCAGATCTAAATGAACAAAGATACTCCACTTGTGTCTATCATAGTTCCAGCCTATAATTGTGAGAGGACAATATCTAAGTGTATTGATTCTTTATTAAATTTATCTTATCCCAATTATGAAATTATTATTATTGATGATGGCTCCAAAGACTCTACAGCAGAGCTTCTGGAGACATACGAAGATATAATAGTTATCAAAATTGAAAATTCAGGACCATCAAAAGCGAGGAATGTTGGAATAAAAACGGCAGACGGAGATTATATTGCTTTTACAGATTCCGATTGTATCGTTGATAAAGATTGGCTTAACGAATTGTTCAAAGGATTTATAAATCAAAAAGTTGCAGGAGTAGGCGTTAATCAATTAAGTCCTCATGATGATACTCAATTTGGGAA
>CAZYWQ010000669.1:0-1536 GCA_964651675.1 uncultured Candidatus Sumerlaeota bacterium
ATAGAGGAGAATACCCACCGAAACTAAATATAATACTAAACAGTCCGAAGAGACCAAAAAAAATCGCTATCTTACTTCGCTTAAGAAACAATCCTAAAAATGCAAGCACAATCGAAACAATCCCACAGTAGGCACACATTTCCCAGAAAAAACAACTACTCCAATAAGGCACAGTGACCATATCTCCGTAAAAATCCGGAAGTAGAAATGTTATTAAATGTCGGGGAGGGAATGAAAACCATCTCGCAAATTCATAAGTTATAGATCCACTTCTTACTGAATGCTTAGTAAACTCGTAAGTCGGCAGAAGTTGTATGCTGGAAAGAAGACTGGTTAATATAAACACTAAAATAAAATAACAAATTACTTTTATCTCGCTTTTAAATGAATGCTTTTCTATTAAATCACAGATAATATTGTAAAGAAGCATCAATCCTGCGACTAAAGAAACATAATAAACAAACTGAGTATGTCCACCAAAAAGCATCAAGGTTAAAACAATCGATGATAAAATCACATAAATGAATTTTTCCCTATTAATTAATTTATGAATAAACAGCAGGAATAAAGGAGCCAATGGTAATACTTGAATAATTGTAATATGACCTGAATAAGTTTGCAATACAATATAAGAAGAAAAATTATAAATCAATCCTGATACGAGTGAACCGATTCTTGCAATACCCAAACTCCTCGCAAAATAGAACATAAATATTCCGGAGAAGCAAAAGCATAAAAAAACATTCAAGTTTATGGCATAACCAACAGGAAAAATCAGATAAAGAATTGACAAAGGATATAACAAATCATTTTGAGCAGATGCCCAGGCTACTGTTCCTCCAAAAGTATACGGATTCCATAACGGGAATTCCCCATTTGCGATTGCATTACATCGAAAAACTCTCCAGGAATAGAAATACGAACCAATATCGGTCCAGGGACTTGAAACAATATAATGAAAAGAGGTGAGAAATTTAAAAAAGAATAGTACATTCAATAAGATAATTATCAGAAGATAAGGAAAATTGGAATCAGTCAGAAAACCATATTTTTTATGAATTTTATTCATTCCTCTTATTCTAAAATAAAGTTACTTTAATCCACAAGAGAAGAGGAAATAGAATCTATCAATAATTGTAAATACTTCCACCGATAAATTCACGCATTAATGAATCTTTCGGAATGCAGGAATCATCATCTAATGCCTTAGTTGCACTCAGTAATTTATGGACTCTCTGAGCCCTTATATAAGCATCAACTCTCTTAGGCTGATTCTCAAAAGTGTGCAATATCTCATCCATATATTTGAACAAATATTTTTTATGCACTGGCAACTCATAAGGTAATGATCCATTAATAATATGATCGACCTTTCCAATATAAGGAATGATATACTCCATCTCACTTCTTCTGACATAGTGCCAATGTCCAACAGTCTGTAATGGACTATATTTTCTACACCAGCTATCTCTCACCATTCTTCTCAACATCCTCAAATCTGCCCAACGCACAAATTCACCTGATGGACATTTTATC
>CAZYWQ010000670.1:0-1528 GCA_964651675.1 uncultured Candidatus Sumerlaeota bacterium
TATCAGACTTACCTTCATTTAGCATTAGATGATGCTATAAATGAATTTGAAGATACATACGAGGAGATGTCGAAGCATCCACCCTTAACCGAGGAATCAGTAACACCTGAACTAACCATGCTTCATTATAAGTTAGAACAACGGCGAGCAACAGCAATCGTGCTTGCAGCGTGCTGTGTTGAAGCTGTTGCTAACCTTTATCTCGCATATAAGACATCTCCGGAACAATTTGGGATTCTTGAATGGGCAAAATTTATGGATAAATGGATAATTATTCCGTCATTCTTTGTCCCGAATTATACTTTTCCGAAAGATGGTGTTCTTTATCAGGATTTAAAGCGACTAAATACCCTGCGGAATGCCATTGTCCATCTTAAAGAAGAAGTCACTAAGGTGGGAACTGTGATACACCGCGGCTCTCAAGTTAAATCCGCTTCAGATGAACATTTGTTTATTGGACGTTGTAGAACTCTTCCAGAAAGGCTTTTATCTCATGTCGCACTTTACGACAGAACTGATACAATACTGAATGTTCAAATGATAATTGCTTTAAAGCCTGTTATACAAAAGAGTAGGAATTTTGTTGAAAAAGTGAATGAAGATGTAACAGATAGATAGGGGAAGCCGAACAAAGGCTTTAATTCAGACAAGGTGTTCCGCCTTGCTGGCTACGCCTGGCGTTGGCGGATAAATCTCAAATATAGCTGAGCGAATATGGATAATGAAAATACGACGCGCGAAACAATCAGATTTTCAAGAACTGTAACGATATTAACAATAGGATTAGGGGAAAATATAATCACTGGTTTTGATCAACTGGAAAATTCTGAGATATTCTTAATAGATCTGAAATTACAGGGTTTTTGGGATCATGACCAGATATATAAATAAAAATTGAGATTAGGCGAGTTGATAGATTGGCAAGTGATCTCAGGTGTTACAAACCTAATTTTCAAGAGATAATCTCAATTGATAACAACCTCATAAAAGGCTGAGATCATAGAAAGTATGGAACCTTTTCAAAAGATATATTTTCGTATATATTCTCATGTTATCTCAAACGGACAATTAAAATAACAGAAATCCCGGTTGGCAATCATCAGCACAAAAACGAAGTTCCCGAAAATAGTGATTCGTGAGCTATAAAGTAGCAGCTGAGCCTCCCCTTGAGGGAAGCTCACCGGTTCGCTGGTGATATTACAAAGTTTTAACTATTTTGGAGGAACAAGTTTGAACAGATTTTTGATGGCCCTTTTTGTGTGCGTATGTGTCTATGGAATGTTTTCTTGTGATAGGGCAGTTGCTCAGGACCGAAATGAAAAAATCATCGTTGATAATTTTGAAAAACCCGGGAAAAAAAACTGCCTCAGTGGGGATTTTGGGGCTTTTTGCGACCCCAAAAGCTTAGGCCGCTGTTATCTATTCTTTTTTCAGAATAAGGAAAAGGATGCGCCGGGTGAGAGCAAATACTCGCTCTATATTGAATGGGACACTTCAAAAAAAGGGGCCTACGGTGGCTATTGGTCAG
>CAZYWQ010000671.1:0-1527 GCA_964651675.1 uncultured Candidatus Sumerlaeota bacterium
ATTGGGAGTGTTTCAACCAGGTGATCACGGAAGTACATACGGAGGAAATCCACTTGCCTGTGCAGTTGCAAGAACAGCATTGAAAGTTCTTGTTGAAGAAAAAATGATAGAGAATGCAGCAAACCTCGGTCAATACTTTATGGAACAACTCTCCAAAATTGAAAGCTCTTATATAAAAGAAGTGCGTGGAAAAGGTCTTATGATTGGAATCGAACTGGTAAAAGATGCTGGAGGTGCGAGAAAATTTTGTGAAAAACTAAAAGAAAAAGGACTTCTCTGTAAAGAAACTCATGAAAATGTAATTCGATTCGCACCACCACTAATAATAAAAAAAGAAGAACTCGACTGGGCACTGGAACGAATTGACGAAGTACTTAAAGACAAATAGAAACATCTGAAATATCAGTAAAATTATAATGTAGCAGTGCGATTCATCGCACTTAGAAAATGTGTTATTTTTAATTTTGCATTGTAGGGAACTGTCGCAACTGTTCCCTACTTATTCTATTCTTCTCTGCGTCCTCTGTGGTTAATTTTTCATTAGAGAACTGCCTCAATATTTCTAAACTTATGACCACAATTTAAAGGTTGACGAAGACAAAGCCAATTGTTTAAAAACTCATTAAAACCAAAACAAAGTGGGAGGAAATAATGAAAGGAAAAATTAATTTTAATTCTGCAACCATTTTATTGCTTGTCATAACTATGTTAGCATTTTGTTCAAACATCTGGCTATTTGGAGATGAAAACTCATCTGCTAATAATATTCAGCAAGGGACACCAACGGATGGTGATATACCACATTATTCGGTACATAAAGCACAAATGGAAGAGTTAGAAAAGCAGCCCCGAATTATCACTGAAGATATGCTTGAAGCAAAGAAATTAGAAGCTGAAGGCAAATTGTTCCCATACCGTGAAAAAGGAATTTCACCAGAAGCAAATGCACCTTTGATCTCTGATGATTTTATTGTTTTCGGATATCTACAAACCGAGGACAGGGTTTATCACATACGATGGCAGGCTCTAACTCATATAGGTTCCTTATTTGTTGGATTTGACTCAAGCGGTAATCTTACAGGGACTTCTGCATTTACAAGTCGTTCAAGTTACTTAAGAGCTGGAGGAGCAGCAGAGGCTGCCGGAGTAAAAGTAATTCTTGTCATAGCAAACTTTGACGATGGCTCTGGCGGCGATATTGAAACAGTGATGACCAGTTCCTCTTTAAGAACTACTTTAGTCAACAATATAGTCAGTCTTGTTTCCTCAGATTCTTATTGTCAGGGAGTCAGTATGGACCTTGAATTTTCCTGGGGATCAACCGTTCGTGACGGTATTACAGCTTTTATGAGTCAGCTTCGAACGGCACTCGATGCAGTTAATCCTGATTATGAGTTGAGTATATATACGAATGCAATCTTTTCCTCCAGTCAATGGGACTTTGATGCCACAACTGGAATTACTCCTCATATTGATTATATGCTCTACAGTATGTATGACTGGGGATCAAGTCTTACTGCTCATGCA
>CAZYWQ010000672.1:0-1526 GCA_964651675.1 uncultured Candidatus Sumerlaeota bacterium
GGGCAATATCTTCTCTAGGACGGTCAGACTACCGCTAGCATCGGTAAAAGTAGGCAAATCTAACAATTTAGCCATGATTCTGATATGAGAAATAGGATTTTTTATATATATTGTTTCGCCATCCTTTTATCGCGGCTTCAATTTGCTGCAAAATGCTTCGCCTCTTTTCGCTGAAGGGCTGGCTAACTTCCAGTGATGAATCGATTCTGACAAGGCGTCGGTTGATTTCTTCAATTCGACGGATATAGGGTGCATAGATAGTATCTATAACGCTTTTAGGAAGCCGGTGCAGACCAAGATCTATCCTTTCGGGATAAAACTTCATGTTATGAAAATGGTAAAAGATCAAATCGTATATCTTATTGCTCCTCTTTTTTTTCAGTTGAATTCCATTAACATCCTTCCAAATCTTGAATTGCTGCACGTTCCATGGAGCCACTCCTCCACCCAAATGCTTTAGCACATGGACCCCCTTAAACCTCACCGTCCAGTCATCCAAATACTTCTGATCTCCAAACTTGCCGTTTTCTACCCTATCATAGCAGCACTTGTGGCATGCCTTTCGCCACCACTGCAACACCTCGAGACCAGCAGAATCATTCTTGAAGGTTATGAATTGAACACAGTACTTCCCACTAGTAAAAGCTCTATAGTATCTCAGGGTATATCTATGTTCTGTTATAAGTATGGACTTTTCGCCCATCTCCTCGTGCAATGGTTCGGGGGAGCCGAAGAAGAAGGTATCTGCGTCTAAATAGGTGCAATAAGGTAAATCATATCGCTTTATGGTATAGAGAATTACTGAAGAAGTAGAAGTCCACAAATATTCCTTATAGTTTCTTGTTGATTTGACTTTTAACAGCTCATCATCTTCAAATTCATCTAAGCCTATAATCGTGCAGTTTTCGAGATTGAGATGTTTGAGAACTGACTCACATTTGTTATCAAAGGCGACAATATAAAGTTGAAAAGATTTGCAGTTTTTGCTCAAAGATTCATATAATGCCAGCCCGCGATGAATGTACTTGGAATCAAAAAGAGTGCAAAAAAAATTCATGATGATAGCTAGTTCCGGGAGAGCCTGATATTAATTGATTTTAGTACTATCTTCGCTAAAAATCTCAACCAAATATTCAAGATATGAATCACCTTCAAGCCTTCAGGGCATGATAATCTCAAAAAATTTGAAAAATATATTGGATTAGTTCTGGCTTTTTTTGACAGCATATAATCTAAAAACGACCTGACTGTTTTCTGATCCGCTTTTTTATCAGCGATCGTCCATATCTTGAGGCCTTTGTTTGATAGGAGTCTGTAACCGGCCCTTTTCGCTCTTATTGTAAACTCGTAATCAGAAAAATAATGTGGCAGCTGTCTATATCTAAACCCCCCAATTTCGAGCATATCGTGTGCTTTTAAAAATAGCCCTCGAGTAGATAGGCAATCTATCTCTTCGTTACATCGCGCTTTTCGAAATTTCAACTTGAACCAATTTATGTGCACTCCTCTATCAACAATCACATTGC
>CAZYWQ010000673.1:0-1514 GCA_964651675.1 uncultured Candidatus Sumerlaeota bacterium
TTAGAAATATTACCATGATTTGAACAAAGCATAATTTGAAAACGAGGTAAAAAAATGAAAAAAGTTTCTAAAGTTAAATATCCACAGTGGTTTTTACCTTTTCCTGAATTTATAGCTTTTGAAGTAAGTGGTGCGTGTCAATCAAGATGCGCCCATTGTCCTCATGGACAAGGACTCATTAAGAAACAAGGAATTATGAAAATTGATCTTTTTAAAAAATTAATCTCAGAAATAAAATCTCTTTTAATACAATATCCTGCATTTCATCCTGATATTGTATTATATGGTAATGGAGAACCACTTTTGAATAAAAACATAGTTGAAATGATCAGAATATCCTCAAGTTTGGGATGTAAAACAGTTATGTCATCAAATATCGGTCTCATTAAACCAGAGCATGGACGATTATTTAATGAGGCAGGCCTTCACTTGATTAAGCTTTCTTTTTGGGGCGATAAAAAGAAAGAATATGAAAAAAGATGCCAATTTAAATTCAATGAATCGATTGAAAAAGCTGTAAATTTTATAAGAGAAAGTAGCCCAGAAATGGAAATTGTAATAAATATCGTAAAATCAAGACAAAACCATGATTTAACCATTGATAATGATTTCAAAAAGAATTTTATGCCGGAAAGATTCAAAAATGTTTCTTTTTATTCTTTTTATGCATCAGATTGGCGAGGAACGATTAAGAATGAAGTAACACAGGTAAATGTCAGGGGAGAGCCTGACAGAGTTCCTTGTAGATTAGCAAGTGAGTTAATGCCTATTACGTGGGATGGGAAGATAGCATTTTGTTGGTTGGATTATAATAGGGAAATTATACTTGAGGAAAATGCGGTGGGTAATATTTTGAAAGCTTGGAGACACCCAAAAAGAATCGCTATGTTGCGACTAATGGTAGATCAACAGTATAAAAAAAATCATATATGTAGAGATTGTAGTGCTCTTTATACAGAAGGGAGGAAGAAAAGAATTTTAGAAAAAGGTGGAAAAGGAACGGTTATTTATGACCATTTATACAAGCGTACTCCCTATAAACATACATCAGATTGAGACTTTTTTAGCAAAAGATTATTTTAGGTTATAGAAATAAAATAATGATTCCTATCCGGCTTCTTGGTAAAACAAAACTTAAGGTAAGTTTAATGGGCCTTGGTACATGGCAAATAGGGGGGCCTTATTTGCTAGGTGGAAAACCGAGCGGTTTACCACAGTATAATGAGAAGAATAATATTGAATTACTTTCCATGGCTATAGATAAAGGAATTAATTTTTTTGAGACGTCTAATCAATATGGTAGAAGCGAAGAATTGTTAGGGAAGTTTTTTAAAAACAAAAGAACATCTGCTATTATTTCGTCAAAATGTGGCATAACTCATGAAGGACATGTAGATATCTCGCCACAATTTATTATGTCCTCTGTGGAAGATAGTCTTAAGAAGCTCAAAACAGATTATATAGATATTTATCAAGTAACCTTGCCTAGTTTAGAAAAACATAATATTAATAAT
>CAZYWQ010000674.1:0-1513 GCA_964651675.1 uncultured Candidatus Sumerlaeota bacterium
TTGTCTCCTTTATCTTTATTCTTAGATTTATAATAGTCTTTTATGCTTGACAAAGATTCTTATCAGAATTTAAATTTGATAGAATAAAAAATATAAAAGTAATCGTGGGTCTTTAGCTCAGTTTGGTAGAGCATCCGGCTCATAACCGGGCGGTCGTAGGTTCAAATCCTACAAGACCCACCATTTTTTTATCTACATTTACTCAATATTTTTTATAATAGGCTTCTCACCACATAATGGACATTTTGGATTCTTTTTGAGATTCACTTCCCTGAATCTCAATCTCAATGCATCATAAATCAATAATCTTCCTACTAACAATTCGCCTATGCCCACTAAATATTTCACACATTCAGTTGCCTGAATAAGTCCAATCACTCCGGGAACCATTCCTAAAACTCCTGATTTACTTGTCGATGGCATTTCATCCTCAATCGAAATATCCGGATAAAGACACCTATAACAAGGATGATTCTCACCTCGAATAAAAGTAGACACCTGACCTTCAACTGCCAAAACAGCTCCATAAAACAACGGTTTATTCGCAGAATAACAGGCATCATTGACTATAAATCGTGTTTCAAAATTGTCACTTCCATCTATTATAGTATCATAATCCTTAATTAAATCGAGAATATTTGATTTTGATACTCTTTCATTATAAGTCTCAATCTGAATTTCAGGATTTAGAATACTTAATTTTTCTTTCGCAGACAAAACTTTCGCTTTTCCAATATCAGGTGTAAAATGAACAATTTGTCTCTGAAGATTTGATAACTCAACACACTCATCATCAACGACACCAATCGTCCCAACACCTGACGCAGTGAGATAATAAAGGATTGCTGAACCTAAACCACCCGTTCCAATGCACAATACCTTCGATTGCAATAATTTCTCCTGTCCCTTCTCCCCTATCTCTTTTATAATAATATTTCTCGAATATCTTTCAGTTTGCTCTTTTGTTAACATATCTAAACTCTCTTTTATAATATGATGAAACATTCCAGTATAATCTACATAATAAACAAAAAATCAACTTAAAGATTAATATGATAAAACATTTTGGAATACATCTTAATCAAACATCAAAAAATACTTTACATATTTATCAACATTGTGCTTAATTCCGAATCTCGCACTTGAATTATACAAAAATAAATAGGAGCGACAAATGAAGATTCAGTTCTGGGGTGCTGTAAGAAATGTCACTGGCACAAAACACTTATTACAGATAGATGATAAAAATATTCTTCTCGACTGTGGATTATTCCAAGGTTCGAGAAAAAAGACAAGAGAAAGAAATCTCAACTTCCCATTCCTACCTCAATCCATACATTCCATTGTTCTTTCCCACAGTCACATAGACCATTCTGGAAGTATTCCGACTCTTACAAAATCAGGATTCAACGGAAACATATTCTGCACATTTGCCACAAAAGACCTTTGCACAGCGGTTTTGAGAGACAGTGCTCACATTCAAGAAAAAGACGCTCAATGGCTTAGAAAGAAA
>CAZYWQ010000675.1:0-1513 GCA_964651675.1 uncultured Candidatus Sumerlaeota bacterium
GAGTAAACAAAGAGACAAAATAAATTCAATAATAAACCGATTACTGCTGATTGTAGATGTTTCCTCTTCATCTTCTTATCCTTCCTTCACAGTGGTAATTGATATATAACAGAAAAGACAAGAAGTAGTCAATAAAAATACTCATAATTTGATTGTGAGAATTTTAAGATGGGCTGCGGAAGAAATATATTACTGTGTTATTTACTAAGAACTTGAGGTATGAGAAAGATATTTCATTGCCTCGGTTTCTGTGGAAAAGATTGAGGCGAATTTTGTAAGTCCTAACATCTCGAAGACATCTTTGTTTGCTTTTGAAAGGTTCGTGAAGATTATCCTGCCGTTGACATCGGATATTTTTTCGATTACTCCAATGATGAGTGAGATTCCAATACTGTTGATAAATTCGGAACCGGCGAAGTTTATGACAATGTTGGAAACGCCCTGCTGAAGAATTTTTTTGCATTCCTGGTCGATTAACTCTCCACCCAAGTCATTGATGTAACCGTTTGTGTAGATAACAGCGCAGTTGTTTTGTAATTTGACATCTATCGAGAAGTTGCTCAAAGTTAAATCCTTTTTATAAAATTTATGAATGTTAAGTTGATAGTATTATCGGTCGAATTCAAGTATTTTATTTGTAATTTAGAAAAAACATATAGTGCTATTGACCAGTTGTATTATCTTCCTTAGGTTTTTTGTACTTGACCATTTTAAGTCGGGTTCCATTTGAGACTTCTTCGAATTCAACCTCATCCATCAGATTTCTCATAAGTTTTATGCCCCAGCCACGCTTATTTTCTGTGTATATTTTATCAGTGATGCTGAGAGAAGATTTCAAGTCGTCGGGAGTGATTTTTTTTCCGCGATTGCGAACCGATACAGTCATAGAGGTGTCATCAGTTACGAATTGGAGCAGTATCTTGTCATTTTTTGGATCACTGTATTCTTTGGCGTTGATTACCGCTTCGATAAGTGCCATTCTGATGTGTCCTATAGATTCTTCATCGAAATTGTTGTTTTTTGCAATGGCTTCAGCCATCTTGGCTGTTATTAGTTCTACTTCAGGACCTAACGGAACAACAATTTCGTATTTTTGATCTTTGTTATTTGTTGGAGTAGTGCTTAGGCTATGATTATTGTTCTGAAGTAACTCGGATTCATTTGAGTTTTCGGGTTCGGTTTTAGAAAATACTTCTTCTTCCATTGAAACAGATGGAGTTTGGATTTTGGGAGCATACTGTATATCTTCATCGCTATCGGTGGGAGGCTCGATGGGTTCGTTAAATACTGGTTGTGTGGGTTTTTGTATTGGTGAATCGGGAATTTTAGATTCTTTGTCGAGATGATAGATGTACTCACCTACACCAACGAATATTTCGATGAGTTTGTTCAATTGGAAAAGGTTCGAACAAAATATTTTGTATTGTTCGGCTAAATCAATAGCGGCTTTATCGAAGATTTCTTTGCCTACAATCCATTTCACAACTTTTTTTATGTTGAATCTTTGCGCAAG
>CAZYWQ010000676.1:0-1508 GCA_964651675.1 uncultured Candidatus Sumerlaeota bacterium
ACTTATTTCTAATCTTTGTATAGCCTCACTAACATCATTTATAGTTATATCCTGATTCACAAAACCATCTTCAGTCCCCCTAAAAACTCCAGCAGTTTGAACATTTTCAAAAATAATTCTCGGAAAATCAGGTGTTGAAGAAGCTCCCAGTTTAGAAAAGTTATCAAAAATCATTTTAAGGAAAACCGCAGAAGATTGTGGTCCAAATCCCCCAATTATTCCTATTGTTCTTAATTGTTTTGGATTATATTTTAACATTAACATATAAAGTATCTTATATTTTAAAATTTATCCATATCAAAAGCAATAATTAACTCTTCTTTTGAAGAAAATTGCAAAGCAATTTTTTATAAGAAGCTTCTATAAATAAACTTCATTATTTATAATAAAAAAGAGAAAATGGGATTAAAAATACTTAGTAGAATGCTAAATCCAGAATCAATTGCTATTGTTGGTGCAGGTGAAACAACCGGAAAAGTTGGAAACAGTATTATTAAAAATAAGTGTAAAGGTAAAAATTTTTTGTTAATAATACCCAGATTCTGCATTAGAAGTTGTGAGAACTAGCTTCTAACGTGCCTTCAGCAGTTCGCATTCTACAGTCTGACAAGAATTAGACGATTTATGGTTTCTTGCCTTGGGAGTACATGCTTACTATGAATATTTTTTACCTAGAAATCTAAATATCTCCTCTCTAGAGCAGACCTTACCCCTCTCAAAATAAATAATTACAGATAAGTTCTTAACTTGCCTCAAGCAGATCGTTTACCTCCTGTAATGGAGAATTCTTTGCAAGATGAATTCCATAACTTCCACCAGAACGAGTAATAACAGCAGCTTGATATATGTATCGCTCCCTGAGACGAATGATGGTTTTATCTAATTCATTTAATCCTAACAGTGCATACTGATAAAGTTTTGTAAGATTATAGGCCAACATGGTGATCAAGAAAACAACCTCATTAGCAATAAACGAATTGGTCAGCATCCCCCCACCCATATCCATACTTGAAATCCTTGATATAATTCTCAGCTCCTCCACGCTAGTTGTAAAACCCCACCACCCTCTCAGGCTCCCAATCCAGGTCTGTTACATAACAACTATACGTATACTCTTTATGCTCAAACACGTACCCATCACAAAAACTCTTCTCCTTCCTTACCACTATTATCCTCCTGGCTTTATTCCAGCTCCTCGCTCTATATGTCGTCTCCCCTACATATAGGTTCTCTCCATTCTTCTTCTACTCCTCAATAGCTCCCATTCCCATTAACCCAACCATGTTCTTTATCTTATCCTTTATCAAATAATGAATTACCTTCTTGTGCTTCTCAAGATACTCAATAAATCTCCCATCAAAAAATCCACTATCACACCTCAGCCTTATTCGCCTCACACATTTCGGCAGCCGACTCACCGTCTCCTGAAAAAACTGCATTACCCCATTCGACGTATACGCACTCCCACACCGCAATATCCCGTTGAGTAAAAACCCTTTCTCATATAC
>CAZYWQ010000677.1:0-1507 GCA_964651675.1 uncultured Candidatus Sumerlaeota bacterium
ATTATATTGTTTCCTATTACCGTCATAGCCAGAGATACGACCATCGTAAGAAGAATTATCGATTGAACAAAAGTACGGGAATAAGAAAGACCACTGTGGGTGTACATATAAATCCATGCAGTAGTTTGACCGACGATATAAGCAATCAGGAGTGCCAGAATCGCATCTTCGAGAGCGATTCCACCTGCGCCGATGTTCTTAAGGTTTATTAACTCTGCAATAAAGTTCAAATTAATCCCATTTCTTATTAATAATCTCGAGGAAGAATTGCCTCTTGTTTTAATTTGTTTATTGATTCGGAGTATTTTGCAATCGAATCTCTTAAAAGATGAAATTTTTTTACTAATTCATTTATCCAAAATGGAAAGCGATCTCTGAATTTTATCTCGAGTATACAGGGAATATTGTGAATAAGGCAAAAGCCAGGACCATTCAAGGGAATTTCGAGACCAAGACATCTTTTATAACAAAGATTCCAGTCAAAGGTAATTCTGACATATTCATCCAGTTTGCTTACAAAAGCCTCTCTCTGGTACCTGACAAGAGCAGAAGGTTTTGCAGCAAGGCTATGAATATAATTTGTAAAATATACCAGATTTTTCTCTTCTTGTTCGTTTTCTTCATAAAGACATCTGTTAAAATGATTATTCATTTCAAGTGCTTCACTAATGTGGTTTCTGTTTATTCGGACGCGTTGTTTTTGAATAATTTTGTCCAATCTTCTTTTTATCTCGAAAAATAGTGGTTCGCTGGAATCATCGCTATAGCTTCTTATTCTGAGTTTAAAGCGATTTTTTTCACCTGCCCTATTGCTCCAGAATAGCCGAAAATCAGGACTATCGAAATATAAACTGCAAAGTGGATATTTTGCTCCAAATTTTGCCTTTGGATCCGGAATAACATAAGGCTGAATAAATTCTTTAGCCATTTCAGCTTGCATAGGAGTTATTATGTATTTAAACTCGAAACGCTGAGAATGAAATAGCCCTGAACCCTTTGCAGATAAAATTCTTTCAATCATTTAACTTCTTTTAGATTTTTAAATAAAGATGTTTATTTCAGCAATATACACGCCAGTTGTTAAACCTTTGTGATATGTTGTATATCTATAATAAAATCAATATATTATGGATTTGATAATTCTGGGGACAGCATTTCCCCAGAATGTAAATGTACTTTATTGTACAATTCAATGTTATTTGATGTACGAAAAATGTATATTAAGCTTTAAATTAATTTTTATTCAAAGAGCGAAAACTTTACTACATCATTGCTTGAGATTGTAAAATCTGCTTCAGTCAAAGCACTCCATACGCTACCGCTACGGGCGCGAGCTTTCACAGTACAAGTATTAAGTAATGTCACAGTCAGTCCGCTATTTCCCGACATTGCACCTGTTCTCACAGCACCGCCTATTTCTCTTGGATCGTTACCATCCGTAGTGTAGTAAATCGTACCTGCTGTTGTAGTGATTTGCAGTACGAATCCGGAATCCACAGCTCCACCG